>DASVRY010000241.1:0-3486 GCA_036388395.1 Chthoniobacteraceae bacterium | reverse complement strand
CCGTGAGCAGCTTGAGCAGGCGCCCACCTTGTTTCTTCTGTGTGTCGATGGCCTCAGCCAGTTGGCTGGGCAGCAGGAGGCCGTCCTCGATCAGGACGTCTGCGATGCGTTCTCCGAAAGACTTGATACTCATGACGCGAGCTTGAAGCTGGGGGCGTCCGCGGCTGAAGCGCCGGCGGCGACGCCGTTGGTGATGCGATAGACTTCTCCGAGCACCTTGATGATCGCGGCGGGCGATGCGAGATGCCACTGAATGTTGTAATCGAGGAGCTGCTGGACGGCTTCCTTGGCCGCAGCATCGAAAGGGTTGGCCGTGGCGATCATCACCGTGCGGCTGATTACGTCGAAGGGCACGATCAGCCGGCCGAGCGTGAGATTATCCGGCAACATCTTCACGATCTGCCGATCGACGTCGTAAAACTCAAGCGGGATATAGGCGAACTTCGAGCGATCGATGATCCCGCAAAGCAGCACCTCGAGCTCGGCTCCCCCACGGCGAACAACCTCATCCACGAGTGACGCAGCGATCGAGCCAGCGGGAAGGTTCCCGTTTTTCTTCTGCACTCGCTCCAGGGAAAGAGCAACGACCTCCTCCCCCACCAAGCGGTGCTGAACCAAAAACTTCGCGAGCGCTTCATTACCATCCGGCCCGTCGCTCAGATCGACGCCGCCGAGATTCAGGCGGGCGCTCTCGTTCCCCTGCGTCTGCGAGGTCGTCATCAGCGTGCCCGTTTCGGCAACCGCTGCGCGGAAATCGAGATCGATACCTGCAACCTGCGGCAGCGGGCGCGCTTGCCCCGTCTTCATGAGCTTCTCATCCACTTCGCCGAGGGCTGCCATGATCTCCGGATCATCCGGACGCCGGAGGAGGATGGCTTCATACTCCAGATGGGCTGAGGAATATTGCCCCAGCGCCACATGGGTCTCGGCGAGCCGCTTCGCAATCAAGAGCATGTCGTCCTCCTTGCCCACGCGGTGGTAGGCATCCTTGAGGATCTCGAGTGATTGCGTGTCTTGAGGGTTCGCCTGGACGATAACCTCGAACATCTCGATCGTCTGCAGGATCTGCTCCTGTTCTTCGGTGGATAAGGTCGTGGGGCTTGGACTCATGGGCGCGCTCATTCAGTTTAGCTAAAACCATGCCTTCGCGACTCAGACTCCAGAAAATGAGAACAATCAGGGAAAATCCCTTGGAGATGGGGACGATGCCCCACAAGAAGCCGGAGTGATCGACGCTCCATAGCCCCGCGTCCCTCTTACCGTGCCAGCATCGGAAAACAAAAAGGCACCCCGGTCATGATCGCGAGGATCAGTTCCGGAGTGCCTTATTTTGCCCCGCCTTTGCCGTTACGACGGCGCTCCCGTTCCCCCATGTGAACGGGCGGAGACCTGGGACGGGCCTTTGTCTTCCAATGAAGGCATGACATTAACACGCCCACCCCGGCCTCCTCTTTTTTGATATATCGGTCCGGGATTGCCTACGTGCACTCGAACAACGCAGGGCAAAGTGATGAAAACCGTTGAGAGTTGTTGGTTGAGAGTTGAGAGGCACGCTTTCGCCGCCCCATAGCTGTCTGCCACACGCGAAATTCGCATGCGTGGCTATCAACTATCCGCTCCTCACCATCAACTTTACTGAGAAAGAACTATTCGCGAAATGTGATACCCAGCTCGGTCTTTAATCGCTCTTTCAAGCGGCCGTGCGCGGCACTCACTTCGTCGGCTGTGAGTGTCCGGTCGGCACTGCGATAAGTCAACGAGTAGGCGAGGGATTTTTTGTCGGCAGGGACTTTCGCGCCTGACGGATCAGTGAAGACGTCAAATAGCTCGACCTGTGCAAGGAGCGGCTCGTCCGCGCTTTTTAGCACTGATTCCACGCGGGCGTGGGCAAGCTGCACCGGAGCAAGCAGGGCAATGTCGCGGCTCGTCGCAGGGAAGCGCAGGATCTCGCGGTATTTGCCCGTCGTGACGCTCTGAACGGCGTTGTCCAAAGTGGTGAGGTCGATCTCCGCGAAAAGCACTGCCGCGTTCGAATCGAGCGCGCGGGCCTCCGCGGGCCACAGTTGTCCAGCGAAGCCGACGGCCGCCCCGTTTACCTTCACCGTCAATGAGAGGGCGAGCGCAGCGTTTTCCTGCGGCTCGAATTCCGCGGCAGGGCCGAGCACCGCAGCGAGCACGCCTTTCAAGTGAAAGAGGTCTGCGTCCGTTGACTCGCTGCGATTCCACCCAGGCTGCTCAACCGGGCCGCACACCACAATTGCCGCGTGCGAGCTCTCTTCCGGGACTTGCGCCGAGTAGACGCGGCCGATCTCAAAGAGGCGGATGCTCTTCGCTCCCGCGCGGACGTTGTCACCGACGGCCTTGAGTAAGCCGTGGAGCAAATTCGGCCGGAGCACGACTTGGTCGTCGATCATCGGATTCTTCACCCGGCGCAAGCTCTCGGTGCTCGATTGCGTATACGCGAGCCCGAGCGGCTCTGCGGGTACGAGAGTAAGGCTGCGAGCTTCGTGAAGGCCTTGTGCGACACACGCGCGCCGGAGCTGCATGGCACGGTCGTAAGCGTGATCCGTCGCACTGGCAGGAGCAAACCGCGCGGTGGTTTTTGCGGGGATGATATCGAGCCCGACGACGCGGGAGATCTCCTCGATGAGGTCGATCTCGCGGGTGAGATCCGAGCGAAAGCTCGGCACCCGCCAGCCGTCGGTCTGTTTTTGAAGGCCAAAGCCAGTGAGAATCTGTTCGATGCGGTCCTCGGCCACGGCCACCCCGAGAATTTGCGCAACGCGTTCCTGCCGCAGCGGAACAACTTGGGAGGATCCCTGCATGACATCGCGAGCGCCCGGAGCAGTTCCGGCCTGGATTGGCTCCGCTGTGCCCCCAGCAATCTCGATGATCAACTCCGCTGCGCGCTGACTCGCGGCAAGCACACCTACCGGATCCACTCCGCGCTCGAAGCGATAGCTCGAGTCGCTGGAAAGCCCAAGCTGCCGCGACGTGCGGCGGATGCTCTGTGGCTGAAAATAAGCGCTCTCGAGCCAGATCTCTGTCGTGGCTTCGGTCACGCCGCTCTCTTCACCGCCCATGACGCCCGCGATGGCTACTGCCTTTTCGCTATTGGCAATCACGAGCTGATGTGCAGCCAGCTTGTAGCTCTTCCCATCCAACGCAAGGAACTCCTCGCCATCGCGTGCAAGCCGCGCATTGAGCGCCCCTTTCAGCTTCGCGGCATCGAAGGCGTGCAACGGCTGGCCCAGCTCGAGCATCACGTAATTTGTCACGTCGACGACATTGTTGATCGGGCGCAGACCGACCGCTTCGAGCTTGGTCCGCAGCCAAGCGGGCGAAGGTGCGACTTTCACTCCGCTGATCCGGCGAGCGGTGTAGAGCGGGCATTCCGCTGCGGTGACTTCCAGTGAGCTAGCCGTCGGGAGATCTTCCGATGCCTGTGGAGCAATCAGTCGCGCCGATTTTCTAGTGAGTGTGGCA
>DASVRY010000240.1:0-4352 GCA_036388395.1 Chthoniobacteraceae bacterium | reverse complement strand
GAACACGGTTGTACCAGAGAACAAATCCCCAGATCATGAATCCGGTTCCGATGCCTACACCACCTATTGAAAGGTTCCGCATCTTCTCGACCCTTTCCACGCGTGCTTCTGCCTGCGACAGATGATTGTCGGTGGCTGCAGATCTGCGCCTGAGATCATGGACACGCGACCTCCCCGCCTCTGCAAACTTCGCAACGTGCAAGAGAGCCTCCTTTGAAGCCTCGCTTCCATCCTTTACTGCTTTAAGGAGGGCGTCTGCGTGATCAGCGTCAGCCGCAAGAGCGTCACGCTCGACGCCAAGCAGCCGGTGCTCTGCTTCCAGCTTTTCGTGCAGGCCATGAACCTCTCGCGCTTCAGTATACGGCCAGTAAGCCGACGCAACCAGGATCACAAGCCCAGCAATCGCCATGAACTTATAGAGGTTGTCCGTTGGTGGAGTGATCATGTTCAGGGTCGCCAAGCGTGAACCAAGGACGCGAAAAGTGCGAACTTTGTGGCGTTCGGAGCAAAAAAAGCGCCGGGAGCTTTCGCTTCCGGCGCTTTCCCTTGCAGCATTTCGCCCGCTACGGCAGCGGCAAACCCGCTCTTTGGTAGAGCAAACGCAGCCGAAATCGAGGTTCTCAACGAGATCCTCCAGCACCTTATGCTCATCCTTGAGCCCGCGTGTCCGTCCAAGAGATCGAAGGCCCTTGATTGTTGGGAGCGCCTCCGCCAAAGGCCGGCGCATCTGCTCTTGATCAGTGCGGATCACGAGCTGCGCCGCGGCAGGTTTGACGATTGTGTGTGATGAATGGCGCTTTGCTCTAGAATCACCTCAGCCCAGCGGCGGCAGCGCCGAGAATGAGGAGAAGCACGAGCCAGAACCCGCCGAAGATTGCTCCGATGAACGCCGACACGATCAGCCAAGCACAAAAGAATTTTGCCATCCACCGCAGCATGTTGTTGAAGGGCACGTTCACGTCGGTAACGAAGAGGATCGATGTAGCGTTTTCGTAGCGAGGCCCCTGCCCATCTGTTTTCGCCATGAATCTCTCGAAGTCCGTGACGGGCCGGGTCACCGGCTCGGGGCTCGGAGCCTCCGCTGTCGCGCTTTTGAAGGAGCCGCTGGTGAGCGCTTTCTTCGCCGCTTGTTTGGCGAGGAACCTGTCGATTTCATCCATTCGTCGAGGTGAAGCGGAATTTGTGCCGACGCTCTAAAGAGGTGCAAAGCTCCGACGGTGCGTGTCACATGCCTTGCTATTGAACAACCCTTCCTTCGTCCTGCCACGGATTGCTCGATTTGACGCGCGCGCGCGTACGAAAAAGTCGAACCGCAACTTAGTGCACCCCAGATACCAGTGAGTGAATTTCACCTCCGGGCAGACTACCATCGGGTGAAGGTCGTCAGCAGTTTTGCTGAGCTTATTGCGACGCCGTTTACCAATGGAGTGAACGCCCTATGCTGGCCGCGAGAGCTGCCGGGCGGTTTTGGCGAAGTTGTGGAGCTTCTCGGGCCTGGCGAAGGGATTGTGACGCTGGATGACGCACGAATTCATAGTTTGCCGGTGAGCGCGGCTGGACGCGCTGCTGTCGAGATTCTGCTGCAGGATCAGCGGCTGGTTCGGGAGGCGAATCGCGACCCGGTGCTGAACTGTATCTACGGCTATCCGCGCGACGAGGAGCCAGGGCCGGTCCGCACCGATGTCTTCTCCTTTCACGCGGACAGCGCGCCGGTGGAAGCCGACACATGGCTTTGCACTTACCACGGCTTGCCCAGTGAGGGGTTGCAGAACGAGCAGGCGCGGCGGTGGGTGGATATCCCCGAAATTCGCGCCGAACTCCTTCGGGAGTTCGGCGGCGCAGACGACGCGGAGTTCGCCGAGTATCTGAGCGACAACTGCTACGATCTACACTACTCCCCGACTCCCGAGGCCCGGCCTTTCTCCTTCGGCGTAGCCAACGTATGGCGAATCGCAGTGGATTGGCCCGGCAGCGCCGTCCCACCGTGCATTCATCGCGCTCCCGAGACGCCGCCCGGTTCGCCACCTCGGCTTTTGCTGATTAGTTAGCCATTCGGCGGTGCATTTTGACGGCAACATATGCGGCTGGAGTTGAGTTCCCGACGCCGCGAAAAAGAAGAAGCGCCGGGCAGTCATATGACTAACCCGGCGCTTCGAAGGTTCTATCTACCCTGCTCTCGTTCAGCGAATACTGCAGTTACTTAGCTTGCGACGGATACCAACTCCGCCTCGGCTGCGGGCGTTTCAGCCACTTTGCCAAGCTTGTATTCGAAGCTATCAACCAGCGCGAGCCAGCTTGCCTCGATGATGTTATCCGACACGCCGACTGTGCCCCAGCTCTCGTGGCCGTCGGTCGAGCCGATAAGCACGCGGGTCCGGGCACCGGTGCCTTGCTGGCCGTTGATGATCCGCACTTTGAAATCCTCGAGGATGATGTCGTCGATGCGCGGGTAGAATGGGCGGAGCGCTTTCCTTAGCGCGGCATCCAGCGCATTCACCGGACCATCACCCTCGGCGACGGTGTATTCGTGCACACCTTCTACACTTAGCTTCACGGTGGCTTCGCACTTGTTCCAATGCGCCTCAGCCGCGCGGCGGAACGTGCAGTGATATTCGTGAAGCTCGAACAGCGGGTGGGTGCTGCCGAGTTGCCGGCGGATGAGCAACTCGAATGAGCCTTCTGCCGCTTCGAACTCGTAGCCTTCGTTCTCTAGGCGCTTCACCTCAGTGAGCACGCGGGCAACTTCCGGCGCGCCTTTGCGGAACTTGAACCCAAGCTGCTCCGCTTTCACGATCACGTTGCTCTGACCGGACATATCGGAGATGACGATCGTCTGGTGATTACCCACGGTTGCCGGCGGCACGTGTTCGTAGGCGCGTGAGAGCTTTTGCACCGCGTGGACGTGAAGCCCGCCCTTGTGTGTAAAGGCCGCGGCGCCGACATACGGCGCGCGGATGTGATGCGGCACATTCGCGAGTTCATCGACGAAGAGCGACAGCTCCCGGAGGCGCGTGAGATCCGGCACGACCTCCAGGCCCATCTTGAGCTGAAGATTCGCCATGACGCTGATCAGGTTACAGTTCCCTACTCGCTCGCCGTAGCCGTTGATCGTCCCCTGCACCTGCACCGCCCCAGCGCGGACAGCGGCGAGTGCATTGGCGACGCCGAGTTCGCAGTCATTATGTGTATGAATGCCGACCGGCACTCCGAGGTGCTTGATCGCGTCGCGCGTCATGCGCTCGACTTTGTCTGGCAGCGTTCCTCCATTGGTTTCGCAGAGCACGATGAGATCGGCACCAGCGTCGCGAGCTGCTTCCAGCGTCTGCATGGCATACGCCCAGTCGTCGTCCGCTCCGTCGAAGAAGTGCTCGGCATCGTAGAGCACCTCGCGGCCATGCGACTTCAGATGCCGGATCGTATCCGCGATCATCAGAAGGTTCTCCTCTGGAGTGGTATTGAAGATCTCGGTGACCTGTAGCTTCCAAGTCTTCCCGACGATGGTGACGGCCGGGGTCTGCGCATCGAGCAGGAGCTGCACTTGCGAGTCCTGCTCGACGGCAAGATTTGCCCGTCGGGTCATGCCGAACGCTGTGACTTTCGCGTTGAGCCAGGTGCGTTTGGCGGCTTCTTGAAAAAAGGCGATATCCTTGGGATTCGAGCCGGGCCAGCCACCTTCGATGTAGTGGACGCCGAACTGGTCGAGCTTCTCCGCCACGCGAATCTTATCGAGAACGCTAAACGAAATTCCCGTCCCTTGCGTGCCGTCGCGCAGGGTGGTGTCGTAGATCGTAACTCGTGGCGTGTTCATAAATGGGGTCCACGTGTAACGCAGTTCGCGTGGCGAAGCAACATCACCGGAGCGGCGCTCGCGAACGTGAGCAGGCGCTGTCCCAGTCGTAACTCACGCGCTCTATGGGTTTTTCGTCAGGGTAAGCTTCTCGAGGATCGGCTGGAGCGTGGCTTTCCACTTTGCGTAGCCCGCAGCGTTCGGGTGGAGCATGTCCGGAAACTCTTCCTTCTTTGATGCCCCCTGCTCGTCCGCGAAAATGCCCCACGTGTCGCAGATGGTCACCTTGCGATCGGCGGCAAACGCCTCCTCAAGCAACGCATTTACCTTCTGAATGTGCCCGGGAAATTTACCGGGTTCGGCGCCACGCGGCATGATCTTGTTCACGATCACCGGCATTTCCGGATTCGCGCGGTGGAGCTCTGCGACGATGGCGCGGATGTTTTCCGCAACGACCTCTGGCGATGCTCCGAGTGCGAGATCGTTCGTGCCGATCAGAAGGTTTACGGCTTTCGGCTTGAGCGCAATTACGTCGTCGGCGAGGCGCAGGCGCAGTCCGCGCGTT
>DASVRY010000239.1:0-3167 GCA_036388395.1 Chthoniobacteraceae bacterium | reverse complement strand
AGCACGACGAACGGCGCCGTCGTCCGGGAAGTGAACCCGCCGAGCCGATAGCGCGACATAGCCGGACCGCGCTCCGCAACCGCAGTCCGGGGAGCGCACTCGTCTCGAGTGCTGGTGCCGGCGTCCCGCCGGCACGAACTTTCGTTAGGCGGGAATGGTTAAGAGCGTTCGACTCCGCCGGGTGCGGCAGAAGAAACGTTTCCTCGAGACGTGGAAACCCGCACTCGTCCCGAGTGCGCTTCCCGGAAACGGAGAAACGCGGTGGAAGTGTCTATGAAGCAGCTCGAAGCAGAATAGCTTCCGCGGAACCGAAGCGGCACGTCTGCGTTGCAGGATCGAAGCTGATCATGCCATCGCCGCCGAACTGCTGATCGTTGCTTGCGATAACGAGTTCCCACTTTTCACCGCGAGCGATCTCCTCATTTGCCAGCCGGCCTTCATGTCCGCCGGAGAGATCGAACAAGAGCAGGTATTTACTCTCTTTTCCGTCGAAACGGATCGCCCCGACACCGAAGCTAAGCTGAGCCACACTCCAGCCCTCGCGCCCCTCTGGACGGAAGGCCTGGTCGCTCATCCGCAGCCCGATGGCCGCTGAATGGAGCCGGAGCAACTCCGCGTGTGGTGCCTGGCCAACCTCGCTCCAGCGAAGCTTTGACTTCTCAAAGGTCTCCGGCGCTTGCGGATCGGGAATTTTGATGAGGTCAGCGTGCTCGCCGAACTCAGCAAAGTCAGCGAACTCCCGGCGCCGACCCTCCGTCACCAAGGCGCCGAGCTCGGGATTGTGTGCCGTAAAATACAGGAACGGGCTGGTCGCCGCCCATTCCTGGCCCATGAAGAGCATCGGTGTATATGGCGTGAGGCAAATCAGCACCGATGCGGCACGGTAAGCCTCCGGACTCAGATTTTCGCTCAGCCGATCTCCAAAGGCGCGATTCCCGGTCTGATCGTGGTTCGAAATACAGTGCACAAACTTCGAAGGAGGCAGGTGTGCCCCTTCGCTGCCGCGGCGCTTTTCGCCCGAAAGCAGCTCCTGGCCGTGATAGTACCAGCCGTCGCGAAGTGTCGCCACGAGCTCGCTTAGAGTGCCCTCAAACTCTTGAAAATAGCCTTCCCGGTTTGCCGTCTGACCAACGCGGATGATGTGATGGAAATCGTCCGCCCACACGCCGTCGAAGTTCTGCCCGCCACGCTTTTCGCTCTCGAGCACTTCGATATCATTTCGAGAGTCTTCAGCGATGGCATACCCGCCACGCGCGTGGATCTCGGAGATCATTTCCGTGAGAATGTGCGGCTCCGATGTGTCGACAATCGCGTGCGTCGCATCGAACCGGAAGCCGTCGATGTGAAAGTGCTCCATCCAGTAGATTGGATTCCGCCCGAAGAAGCCGCGAACGATCTCGGAAAACGGTCCATCGAAGTTAAACGCCGCACCCCAAGGAGTGTGGTGCGCTTCATTGAAATATGCGCTGCTGTAGGCCGAGAGATAGTTCCCGTCTGGTCCAAAGTGATTATAAACCACGTCAAGGATCACCGCCAAACCGTGCTCGTGAGCAGCGTCAACCAACGCGCGGAAGTCATCCGGTGACCCATAGGTGCTTGCAGGAGCGTAGATCAGCACACCGTCGTAACCCCAGCCGCGGCTGCCAGGGAAGTCGCCGATCGGCATGATCTCGATCGCGTTTACCCCCAGCGCTCGCAAGTGCGGGAGCCGCTCGATGGCAGCGCGGAAGGTGCCGGACTCCGTGAAAGTGCCAATGTGCAGCTCGTAAATAACGACATCGCGGTAACTCGGCCGCTGCCATGCCGCATCGCGCCACTGATACGCTGAATGGTCGACCACGATCGACGCGCCGTGGACGCTACCACTCTGCGCCTGCGATGCCGGATCGGGGAAAGCGTCAGACCCGTCCATGCGGAATTTATAGCGGCTCCCCGCTCTTCCTTCAGTATCGGTGGCGGCGAAAACGCCGGATTCATCCCGGCGCATCGGCACCGTCCGGACGACGCCACCATCCGCATCGTAAATCTCGACGTGCATCCCAGAAGCTTGCGGAGCCCAGCTGCTGTATTGGACTCCTGCGGAGCTCAACCAGGCGCCGAGTCGCGGCGCTTCGCTAAATGGGCGACGGCTGCTGGAGGTGGGTGGACGAGACTCCGTATCGATTTCGATGAGATCCTCGTCGGCGAGGGCAGCTACAGTGGCGGTTTCAGACATACAAAGTTCTCCAGAGTGCGGATAATGCTGTTTCAGCGGTGGTTTGCAAAGGGAAGCAGCAGCAGCAGACCTGTGCCGCCCTAAACGGTGCGGAGGCCCCACCGGTTGCAGGAATTATTGAAGGCGCGAGGGATTTGCTCATGATTCGAAAGCTCTCGCCTCCAAGAGAAGCTTCGCGGTTCCCGCGCCGAGCAGCCATCGGGGTAGAAGCTGCCCTCCGGCTGAGGCGCATGCTTACTCCGGAGCCCAGCTTTTGAAGCTGACGCACTCTGTTCGTTCGCCTATCCACTGCTGCCGATGTCGAAGACCTTGACCTGGCTCGTCTATTTGCTGACCGCCGCGTTCTTCGGCTGTTTCTTCATCTGGCCGATCGGCACGACTGTCGCGGGGGCATTCCTCGACGCTGATGGGAAGGTGACATTCGACTATGTGGCCGAGGTCTTCCGCAACCGGATCTATCTGGAAGGGCTGCGCAACGCCGCCGGTCTCGCTACCGCAAGCACAGTGGCCGCGCTCGCGCTCGCGCTCCCCTTGGCGATCCTCGCCGATCGGTTCGATTTCGCGGGAAAAAAGATCCTCACCGCACTGCTCCTCGTGCCAATGATTCTCCCGCCCTTCGTCGGCGCGATCGGTATCCGGCAGATCCTGGGGCACTACGGCGTGCTGAATTCTGCGCTCGTGAACCTCGGCTGGGTGGATCCCGCGCAGACAATCGACTGGCTGGGAATCGGACGCTTCTGGGGCGTGGTCGCGCTCAATGCGCTGCACCTATACCCGATCCTCTACCTAAATCTCACCGCCGCTCTCGCCAACGTCGACCCAGCGATGGAAGAGGCCGCAGAGAATCTTGGGTGCACGGGGCTGCGGAAGTTCCGTCGCATTACGCTCCCGCTAATCATGCCCGGGCTTTTCGCCGGCGGTACGATCGTTTTCATCTTCGCCTTCACGGAAC
>DASVRY010000238.1:0-20406 GCA_036388395.1 Chthoniobacteraceae bacterium | reverse complement strand
GGTGAGGCCATCTTCAAGGAAGACTTCGAATCCGTCGAAGCCGGTAAAGCCCCCGCAGGTTTCATGGTCATGGCAGGCACTTTCCTCGTGAAGCAGGAGGGGGCTGGCAAAGTCCTCGAACTCCCCGGCGCACCTCTGGACACTTTTGGTCTGCTCTTTGGACCGGCGGAGAAGGCGGACGTGAGTGCGAGTGCGCGCTTCCATGGCACGAGCGTCGGACGAAAGTTTCCGACGTTCGGCATCAGCCTCCTTGGGCCGGGTGGGTATCGGCTGCAGGTGAGTCCCGCGAAGAAAGCGCTCGAGATCTATCGGGGTGATCAACCGCGGGGCAGCGTGCCTCTTGCGTGGACTTCCGGGTCGTGGACGTGTTTGCGAATTCAGGTTCGCTCGTTGGCAGAGGGCGTCCGCGTGGAAGGAAAAGCGTGGCCCGCGGCGCAGAAGGAGCCGCCGGCATGGACGATCTTCATCGATGAAAAGCAAGAGCCTCCACAGGGTCGTGCGGGGATCTGGGGCAGCCCATTTTCCGGGACCCCGATTCTCTTCGACGATCTCCTTATCCAACGCGCATCCGATAGCTGAATCATCACCTTCGTCTAACCCAACTCACACTATGCACCGCCTCTCATTTGCTCTTCTAATCACCGCCGCCTCTACGTTGCACGCGGGGGAGTGGCCTCAGTATCGCGGGCCTGCGGGAGATGGCACCGCGCCGGAGAAGATCGCCACGACCTTACCGAAGGATGGTCTGCGGCCGGTCTGGAAAGTCGCCAGCGACGGCGGCTTTAGTTCCTTTGCGGTGAGTGGCGGCCGCGCCTTTACGCTCGCGCTGAAGGAAGCCGACGGAGCGAAGCAGGAGTCCTTGGTGGCGCTGGATGCGGAGACCGGTAAAGAGCTGTGGTTTGCACCGCTGAACTTCGCCAAATATGACGGCGGCGGCGATGACGGCACGGGCGACAACAAGGGAGGTGACGGCCCGCGCTCAACCCCGGCCGTGTCAGGGGATCACGTCATCACGATGTCCTCGCAGCTTGCCTTGCGCGGGTTCGACGTGAAGAGCGGGAAGGTGATCTGGACACGCGACCTCGTCGCCGAGCACAAGGGCCGCAACATCCAATGGCAAAACGCCGCCTCACCGCTCCTCGACGGGGGGCTCATCTATGTCGCCGGTGGCGGAGAAGGCGAATCGTTGCTCGCCATCAATCCCGCTGATGGTGCGGTCGTCTGGAAAGCATTCGATGAAAAGATGACCCATGCTTCGCCCGTACCGGCGACCATCGCTGGTCAGCGGCAGATCATCTTTTTCCTGCAATCGGGGCTGCTCGCGGTGGAGCCGAAGACTGGAAAAGAGCTGTGGCGTTATAACTTCCGCTACAATGTTTCCACCGCCGCCTCGCCGGTGGTGATCGGCGACATCGTCTACTGTTCAGCAGGCTACGGAGTGGGCGCGGGCGCGGTGAAGGTGAGCAAGCAAGGCGATCAATGGACTGCGCAGGAGATCTATCGGGTCACGGGGAATAAGCCTCTCGCGAACCACTGGAGCACGCCAGTCGCGAAAGACGGGCACCTTTATGGGATGTTCCAGTTTAAGGAATACGGCAAAGGTCCGATCAAATGCGTCGAAGCAGCGACCGGCAAGGTTCTCTGGGAGCAGGAAGGCTTCGGCCCAGGTCATGTCATCCTCGCCGGTGACACGCTGATCGCGCTCAGCGACGATGGTCGGCTCGTGCTGATCGATCCGCAGCCAAGCGGCTACAAGGAGCTCGCGCAGGCGAAGATTCTCGACGGCAAGTGCTGGACGACGCCCGTGGTGAGCAACGGCCGAATCTACGCGCGCAGCACCAAGGAGGCGGTATCGGTCGATCTCCGCTCCAAGTTGGCTGCCAGCGTTCAGTAGGCAACCAGCGGGCCGTCACGGCACGAGTATTCTGCGAGTCAGGCGCGAGGCACCCGCTCAGCCGCGGTTCGTTTGAACGGCCGATCAGCAGCCAGACCGCACGCGTCTCCGAGCGCCGCCAGATCCTCCAGAAATTGGCTGCGACGCGCGGACGGTACGGCGGCGAGCACCTGCTCCTGAAGCTCCAGGGCGATCTTCCGCCCTTTCTCGAAGGCCGCTCGGCCATCGGGCTGGAGCCGCACGCGATGCGCTCTTCCATCCTGTTCGTGTGGCTGCCGCGAGATGAGCCCATTTTTCTCCATCCGCCGGAGAGTGGACGTGATGGTATTCGGGTCACTCGCCATCAGGTCGGTGATCGCACGTTGCGTGAGCCCCTGCGGGTCGCCCTCACTCAACCATCGGAGGATGCTAAACTGGTCGGGAGTGATCTCCAGGTGAGCGATCTTCTGCCGAAAGGCCTGGTTCAGCCCGTACCAAGCGCGGCGCAGGAGGGGCGGCAGACGTTTCAACTGTCCGGACGGGACTGGCGGATCAGGCGTTGTGGGTCGGTCGCGCATCGGTGCTGGAAAGAGAACAACCATCGCTCACCCATGCCCGCAAGCAGTGACTCGCTGGATTTGATACGTGTAAGTATCTTTTGACACCGTTGGCGCCGTTCTTTATTGAAACAGTCCCACTGCTGGCCCTCTGCAGATGCAGCCTCTTTCTCCCATGAAGCTCCTCGTCTCCTCTGCCCTTTCCCTCATTGCTTTGATGTCAGTGGCGCCGCTGCATGCGGCGAAGAAAAAAGATCCGGCAAATCCAAGCAAGGCCGCATCTGCCGCAGCGAGCGGCCCGGTGCAAGGTTGGCTCGACTGGCGTGGACCTTTCCAAACTGGCGTCTCTCTCGAGAAAGGCTTGCCGGAGAAGATCGACGAGAAGACCGCATTGTGGACTGCTGATTTCCCGGGCCAATCCGCACCAGTAATCGCAAATGGAAAGCTCTACGTCATGGGCTACCAAGGGGATGGGCCGGAGTTGCAGGAAGGCATCGCCTGCTTCGACGCAGAGACGGGAAAGAAGCTCTGGCAACACCTCTTCAACGACTTCCTGAGTGACGTCATATACCTGCGCTACGCAAACTCCAGCCCGGCGATCGATGCCGAGACGGGGAATGTCTATATTCAGAATAGCTCAGGAATTTTTGCCTGCTTCACCGCAGACGGGAAGCTCCTCTGGGAGCATTCCATGATGGAGGAATTCGGGCGGATGACTTTTCCTAACAACCGCACCGCCTCTCCGCTGATCGACAAGGATCTCGTGATCACACGCGGCATCACCTCGGCCTGGGGCGCATACGGCCCTCCCGGAGACCGATTCTATGCTTTCGATAAGAAGAGCGGTGAACTCGTCTGGTCCAGTGCGCCAGGCGATCTGCCGCAGGACAATACCTTCTCCCGCCCTTGGCTAAGCTTCTATAACGGGATGCGCGTGCTGTACTCGGCCGGCGGTGATAGCAGCCTGCTTTGCCTGAATGCCCGCACCGGTGAACCACTCTGGCGTACTCCAGTAGCGAGGGCGGGTGCGAAAGGGGGGATCAACGCGGCGGTCATCGAGCACGCGGGGCGGATCATCCTTACCCACGAGAGCGAAAACATCGACACGAGTGAGGTCGGGCGCACTGCCGCGTTCAAGATTCCGACGGAAGTGAAGCCGCCGACGCCGCAAGCTCCACAAGTATTTCCGACGAAGGAGCTGGAGCAATGGCGGAACCCTGTTGGCGCGCTGGCGAGCTCGCCGGTACTTGTGGGAGAGCGCCTGTATCAAGTGGCAGGCAATGGCGATCTCGTCGCGACTGATGTTAAGGACGGCCGAATCCTCTGGCGGAAAAAGCTCGGGATCGAGCAGCGGCAAAGCAGCCCTTTTTACGCCGATGGGAAGCTATACATCGCGATGTATATCGCAGCCGGACAGGCGGAGAACGGCGCAGGCGGCAACGAGAATGTCGGCGACGGCGAGTTCTTTGTCATCCGACCCGGTGAGAACGATGCTGAAATTCTCAGCCGAACGATTCTGATCGGCAAATGCTATGGCTCACCTGTGGGCTACAACGGCAAAGTCTATATGCAGACCGAGAAGAAGCTGTATTGCTTCGGTCGCGCCGGGAACAACCAGGGCCTGCCAGCTGCACCTGAGCCGGAGCCGTGGCCGAAAGCGGGCGAGCCAACGCAGCTTCAGATTATCCCATACGAAGTCCTGCTCTGGCCTGGTGATATCAAGACGTTCCGCGTCCGTTCACTTGATGCAAAGGGTTTTACCGTCCAGGAATCAATCGATCCGAAAGCAATGAAGTGGGAGTCGTTCATCCCGCCGACCGCTCTGGTTAAAGTGACGATGAAGGGCGGATTCAATGAAAAGGGTGAGCTCACAGCCGAAAAAGAACCAATGCCCTCGGCCGGTCAGTTCAAAGGCACACTCGGGACCATCAGCGGATATCTAAAGGCCCGTGTCCTGCCTAACCTGCCGATCAAGCAGGATTTCGAAAGCTTCGAGCTAACCAACGACACGGCGAGCCCGCCGGCGCCGGCGATCGCAAATACACTCGAGCCTTCCACGCCTTTCGCCTACCCGCCATTGCCGTGGAACGCTGCGCGCTTCCGCTTCGAAGTCCGCGACAAGGATGGGTCAAAGGCTCTCGTTAAAACCATCGATAACAAGCGGACACAACGCGGCACGATCTTCATCAATCGTCCGGTGCTAAAGAACTACACAATGGAGGCAGATGTCCTCACCGAGGGAAACCGCCGCAAAATGTCCGAAGTTGGCGTGGTCAACCAACGCTACCTGATCGTGCTCAAGGGCAACGCGCAGCAGCTCGAGGTGACTTCGAATCAGGAACTCTTCCGCCAAAGCGTGCCCTTCAAACTATCTCCGAACGAGTGGTACCGCTTGAAGACCCGCGTCGATGTGGCTGCGGATGGGAGCGGAGTTGTCCGGGCCAAGGCCTGGAAGAAAGCGGAACCCGAGCCGGAAGCATGGAACATCGAAGTGCCGCATAAGCGAGCACATCAACAAGGCTCGCCTGGTCTCTTCGGCTTCACTCCTTCCGAGCAACGAGCCTGGATCGATAACATCACTGTAACCTCCAACGAACCTGCCAAATGAATCTTCTCGAACGCACCGCCGTGCTCAGCGGCACGATCGCCGCTCTGGCCCTGACAGCTTCCGCTCAAGACTGGCCTTCGTGGGGCGGTAGTGATCCCGGTCGGAATATGTATTCGACGGCAAAGGGGATGCCTTCCGCGTTTGAGCCGGGGAAGTTCAAGCCGAACAGCGAGGATATCGATCTCTCCACGACTAAAAACGTGAAGTGGGTGGCGAAGCTAGGTTCTCAGACCTACGGCAATCCCGTGGTAGCCAACGGCAAGCTTTACGTTGGAACGAACAACGCAACGCCTCGCGACCCGCGCTTTAAGGACGACAAGTCGATCCTTATGGCGTTCAACGAGTATGACGGCGGCTTCCTCTGGCAGCTCGTGGTGCCAAAGCTCGCAAGCGGCAAAGTTAACGATTGGGAATACCTCGGCCTGCTTAGCTCGCCCGCTGTAGAGGGTGAGAAGATCTGGGTGGTGACGAGCCGGTGTGAAGTGGTTTGCCTGGACCCTAATGGGCAGAGCAACGGCAACGCCGGGCCTTTCGCGGAAGAAGGTCAGTATATGGTTGGCCCGGGAAAGAAGCCGGTCGAAGTCACGCCCAAGGATGCTGACATCATCTGGCGCTACGACATGATGGATCAGCTCGGCGTCTTTCCACACAACGCCGCGAACTCCTCGCCAGTTATTCTCGGTGACAAGGTTTTCGTCTGCACCTCAAACGGTCAGGACTGGACGCACGTCAATATTCCATCCCCGCTTTCACCCAGCTTTATCGCGCTGGAGAAGAACACAGGTGAGCTCCTTGGCGAAGATAACGCCGAGATTGGTCCGCGCATCTTGCACGGCCAGTGGACGTCGCCGTCGCTCGGCACCGTAAAGGGTAAAACCCATGTCTACTTCGGTGGCGGTGACGGAGTCCTCTACGCGCTCGACACGAACCCGGTGAAAGAAGGCGATGTCGATCTCATTAAAAAGGTTTGGTGGTTCGATGCGGTGCCGCCGGAATACAAGGTGGACAAGAACGGGAAGCCGATCAAATACCCGGCTGCTGAAGGACCTAGTGAGATCAATGCGACACCGGTCTTCTACAAGAACCGCGTTTACGTCGCGCTCGGCCAGGATCCAGAGCACGGCGAAGGCGTGGGCCGGCTCGTCTGTGTAGATGCAACTAAGGAAGGGGACATCACGAAGACTGGACTCATCTGGGACTATAAGGGTGCTCATCGAAGCATCTCGACTGTCTCAATTGATCCAAACAACGGGTTGCTCTTTCTGGCTGATTTCTCCGGCTTTGTTCATTGCCTCGATGCTGAGACCGGCAAGCTGCACTGGGTGCACGATATGCAGGCGCACATGTGGGGATCCACTTTTGTAGTCGATGGGAAGGTCTACGTTGGGGACGAAGATGGAGACTTCGTTATCCTGGAGAGCGCTCCGGTGAAGAAGATCGTCACCGAGGTGAATATGGGCGCGCCGATCTATTCCACACCAATTGTGGCGAACGGCACGATGTATGTCGGCACACAGACCCATCTCTATGCTCTCGCTGAAGGTGCGAAAGTTGTTGAACCCGGGTCCGCCGCGCCTGCGGCAGCCGGGAAGAAGAGCGTCAAGGCTCCTTAGCTCCAATGTCTAATACATCCGCGGGCGGGCTTACTCGGACGCAGTGGCTCATTTGCATCATCGCGTCAATCGGGTTTGCCTTCGATATCTATGAGCTGCTCATGCTGCCGCTCATTATCAAGCCGGCGATTGCCGCGCTGAGCGCACCACTGGTCGAGGAGCTGGTAAGAGGTGGCATGTCCAGACCAGATGCGCTCGCGCTCTGGCTGCCGGGCGGTGAACGTTACGTGCATTGGGCGCGGACGCTCTTCTTCGTCCCTGCGATCGCGGGCGGTGTGTTTGGTTTGCTAGGCGGCTATCTAACGGATCTGCTGGGTCGCCGGAGAGTCTTGACGTTTAGCATTTTGCTCTACGCCGGCTCCGCTTGTGCCGCGGGATTCGCCACGACGCTCGAGCAGCTTCTTGTTTTCCGGTGCCTTGTTTTCATCGGTGTTTGTGTGGAGTTCGTCGCCGCTGTCGCGTGGCTTGCCGAGATCTTCAAAGAGCCAAAGCAACGCGAGAAGGTGCTCGGCTATACCCAGGCCTTTTCGTCGCTCGGCGGCATCCTCGTGGCTGGCGCCAATATCCTCGCGGCTCGTATCGCCTTGGATCTGCCCGCGATTCACGGAGCGCATGAAGCGTGGCGGTATACGCTGATCTCCGGTGTCATTCCCGCCTTACCGCTGATCATGATCCGTCCATTCCTGCCGGAGTCGCCGGAGTGGGCGAAGAAGCGCGCAGAAGGCCGTCTCAAACGTCCGAGCATCGGGGAACTCTTCAGCGCCGAACTCGTTCGGACGACGGTGATCACCACATTGGTTTTCGCCGCGAGCTACGGCATTGCATTTGGCGCGATTCAGCAGTTGCCGCAGATCATCGGCGCACAGGCGGTCGGCACACCGGCGGAGCGCGGCCATAAGGAGATCATCGCCACCGCCAAGGAAGCTGTGGCTAAAGCGAGCGCCGCAGCCGCCGCGGCCGGACAACCGCCGCTCACGCCCGCGCAGAAGCGGCAAATCGCCGGCAATGCGAGCGATGAAGCGGTGGCGAAGGTTTCATCGTCACAGGAGTTCGGCGGCCTCATCGGTCGCGTCATCTTTGCTGTGCTCGCGGTGCATTTCATCAGTCGCCGGAATCTTCTGCGGGTTTTCCAAATCCCTGCGCTGCTCTTTGTGCCGCTCTTTTTCCTGTGGATCTCCGGAAGCTTGGGCGGCGACACGCTGACCATGGTGAAGATCGGTATCTTCGTTGCGGGTCTGCTCACCGTGGCGCAGTTCTCGTTTTGGGGAAATTACATCCCGCTCGTCTTCCCGCTGCATCTGCGCGGCACCGGCGAGAGCTTTGCCGCGAACATAGGTGGCCGGGTAATCGGCACGGCGGCAGCGTGGTTCACGATCACGTTCTCGGAATCTAGTCCGCCGAACGCAGCGAAGATCGCAGTCGTCGGTGCGCTCGTTGCCGGCACCTATGCAATGATCGGCGTGATTCTCACGCACTGGCTGCCGGAGCCGAAGCACGAGGAAGAAAGTGACCTCGATGCTGGGGCGGATGCGGCGACCAAGCCGCACGCTTGATTCCCGCGTCCGTTCTCTACTGCGGCAGGAGCGGATCTTCCTCGCTGGCGCTGGGAAACTCCACGCCGTCGTAGACCTCCGCCAACGGCAGCGAGGCGTCGATTTCGCCCAGCGGAATGACGGTATCCGTGCCTTCCCACCGCTCCCCTTTGAAGCCGCTGGAGGTCCGGCGCCAGACGGTCGCTGCTGCACCTTTCTGCTCCAGCAGGATGTAGGCATCCACCGAGTTGATCGAGAGGTAAGCCTCGCGCTTCTCCTGCTCGTCTGTGCGGCGGCTGCTTTCGGAGATGACCTCGATGATCACTGAAGGTTCATCCTGGAAGAGCTGATCGGGCGGCGCAGGCCGGCAGACCACTTGGACGTCGGGATAATAGAAACGAGTGTGCGTGGCCATCCGCACGCGGACGAGCATGTCGGAGTTAAAGGGCTGGCACTTCTTACCACGCAGCCGCCCCCCAAGTGCCACGAGCGCGTTCGTGGCAATCCGATGATGGCGCGCTGGTCCGCCTGCCATGGCATAGACGACCCCCGCGACATACTCGTGCTTACTTTCAGCGACCATTTCGCCGGCGAGGTATTCTTCCGGGGAGAGGAGTGTGGGAGCGAGTTCGGCATGACCCATACGCCGAGCTTATCCACTGAGTGCCCGGTCCGCAACCAGCCAGCTCGAGGCATGGATTTCATTCTCGCAGCGTTGGCGCTTGAGCCGTTTTAATACGTAGGCACACTATTACCTGCCATGAACAGCCCAGCACTTCTTTCTCCCACCGAGGCTCAGGAACAGCTCGATGCTCACGTCCGTGAGATTGTGCAGTGGCATTTCTCTCCTGACACGGGTTGTCCCTTTTGGTTGGACTGGGCAAAGAAAGCGGGCTGGAACCCCGCCGCGGAAGTTCGCGCCTTTAGTGATCTGCTGAAGTTCCCGCACTTCCAGGATGAATGGCTGCGCGACCTCCAGCCCGAGGTTTGGGTGCCGAAGCAGTATCAAGGGCGGCCGTTCAATATCTTTGAGACCGGCGGCACAACCGGGATGCCAAAACAGCGGATTGGCTGGGAGGATTACAAGACCGACTATAGCGAGTTCAGCACCAAGATTAGCGACGAACATTTCCCGCGTGGCGGCGCCTGGCTCATGATGGGGCCCACCGGTCCGCGGCGGCTGCGCCTGGCCATCGAGCATTTGGCTAATGTGCGGGGGAGTTCCTGCTACTTCATCGATCTCGACCCGCGTTGGGTAAAGAAGGTGATCGCTAGCAAACAATTCGACCATGCGCGTGCTTATATGGACCATGTCGTCGACCAGGCCGCGATGATCCTCAAGAACCGCAAGGTAACGGGGCTCTTCACCACACCGAAGCTGCTCGAGGCGCTGGCGGAAAAGGTGGATCTATATGATGCCGGCATCCGTGGCGTCTTCTGTGGTGGAACGACCATGGCTCCGCAGTATGTGCGGTTCATTGTCGAGGAAGTGCTCGAGGGGCGAATTGGTTTTTACCCTACCTATGGGAATACCCTCATGGGCCTCGCGGCGAGTGTGCCGCTGCAGCCGGAAGATAACTTTTCGATTACCTACTATGCACCGCAGCCACGTGCGGCGCTTCGGGTCGTCGAACCGGCGGATACGACACGCACCGTGGATTACGATCAATGGGGTCGCGTGGAGTTGACCACGCTCACGAAGGAGTTCTTCATGCCGCGCTTCCTCGAGCGTGATGAGGCGATTCGCCGCCGTCCTCGTGGGCCATACGCATGGGATGGCGTTGCGGAAGTACGTCCTTTCGGTGCAATGGAGAAGAAGATCGTCGAAGGGGTTTACTAACCTCCTCTCTCGAGTCGGCGGAGCTTACGCGGCTCAGGAGAGCGACACGCATGGCTATTCCGGTTCTCCGTCCGCACGGAGTCGGCATCAGAATGTCACGCGAGGGCACGCAACCGCAGTCTGGCGCATTCGCGAAGTGGATGACACAATCGCCATCCCATGAAAAATCTTCGGAATTTCGCCCTCGCTGCGACCCTCGGAGTTTTGGCTACCGGTCACTCGGCAGCCCAGACTGATAACGCGCCCGCCAACTCATCGGCAACGACGGGAAGCACCCCCGCTGCTGCTGAATCAGCCGCTTCAGCCGCTTCGCCCGCAGGGGAATCGGCGACGCCCGCTCCCGCAGTGGGAGCGTCGCAGGCAACGACGGAAATCGCGGTCCCGGCCGTGCCGCAGCAGCCGACGACGCCGGCTCCTTCGAGTTCCTCGCCTGCAGCGACTCCGGACGGCAGTCCGGCCACGAGTACGACGACGAGCGGGACTTCATCTAATGCAGCGGCAAAGACCAACGAGGAGACCTTCGCCATCGACGCCGTTCATTCGAGCGTGGGCTTCCGGGTGAAGCATCTCTTCAGCAACGTGACGGGGCGCTTCAACGACTTCAGCGGCACGATCGTTGGTGATCCAGCGAAGCCGGAGGAGGCAAAGGTGAATGTCGTCATCCAAGTCGCGAGCATCGATACGAAGGACGCGAAGCGGGATCTGCATCTGCGTTCAGATGAGTTCTTCGACGTGGAGAAATTCCCGACGATCCAGTTCACGGGCAAAAAGGTGCACCGCACCGGACAGGATACCGCATTTGTCAGCGGCGACCTCACGATGCGCGGCATCACCAAGGAAGTCATTTTGCAGACGAAGTTCCTCGGCCGCGGCAAAGGGATGACGGGACGAATTCACACGGGCTGGGAGGCTCGCACAGCTTTGAAGCGCAGTGATTTCGGGCTCACCTGGAACAAAGCGATCGAAGGCACACAGCTCGTCGGTGACGACATCGAAATCGATCTCCAGATCGAAGCCGTGGAACCAAAGAACGAAGTCGCAGCGCCAGCGACACCTCCAAATCCTCCGGAGAAGAAGCTCCCGGAGCAGGACGGTGTCGTTCCTCCAACTGGCAGCACGCCCGCAACGCCTGGCTCGCCAAACAGCCCTGCCGCACCAGCCGGCACGAGCCCAGTTGCGCCAGTGGCTCCGGTGGTCCCAGCCGTTCCGGTTCCGCCACAGGCGCCTGAGCCACCGTCTGCGCCTTCGGCACCGGCTCCAGCACCTGCACCGCTGCCAACGACGCCTGCTCCGACGGGCGAGCAGTCTATCTAGCTAGACTATAGAGTTCGAAAGAAGAGCCGCGGAGGTCTATTCCTCCGCGGCTCTTACTGTTTAAGGAGATCGCCTCCAAATCGTGCCGCGCTGCGCTGAGGAACGCCTAACGGATGCCTTTCCGGCGGCGCCAGAATCCGAGTAAAGAGGCAGCGCCGGCGGCGAGCAGCAAGGTGCTGCCGGGCTCCGGCACAGGAGTGACGCTCACCCGGTAGGTGAGGAACATCGTGTCGTTCTTCACCGGCCCTCCGGAGGCACCGACGGCGTCCACGGTGTTGATCGTGGTGCCATCGAGGCCGGCCATCTTCGTTGCGTTGCTTAGGAAGTCGTTGTCGTTCGCGACGATGAGTAAATACTCGTTCGGTGTGCCGGTCGGGAGCATCGAGAGCCCCTCCCATTTTTCGGAGAGCGAGTTGAGGTCGGAAGTTGCGCCGCTCTTCAGATTGAGGCCGAGCTTCGCGAGTTGCGTCGTATCGAGCATGTTCACTGCCTCGACCCAGGAGATCGGTGTAATCCCCGGAGCGAGCGTGGTGCCCGCGCCCGGCGTGATGTCGCCACCTTGGGCGTCGTATTGGCCGAGGATGTTCGATGCACCGGTGAGGTCGAGCAGGAGGACGCTTTTGAAGACCGGGGCGTTCGCAGTTGTGGTGCCTTTGCCATTGCCGTCGCGCGACAGGACGAGGAAGCGGTGATCGTCCAGTGCGATGATCTCGCTCTGTGCACCGGTGCGGTTCGCTGCGCCGGTGCCCGTGTCGTTGAAGGTCGGGAGCTGGAGCACGTATTCCGCGCTAAGTGTAGTCGGCGTGTCGCTTTCACTAACATCCCAGACGAGGAGCCGCGTATTAAAGCGGCCCTGAGTGGCGGTTCCCGAATCCTGCACCGCGGCGCTTTGCATGAGCCCGATGAGCTTCTTGCCGTCCGGCGAGAGAGTGAGTCCTTCCATCCCTTGGTTTCCGCGGCGTCCGGTTGCCGGCGTGACTTCCGAGCTGAAGACAAGGTCGCCGCTTGCGTTTCGCGGTTTCAGCGCTTCCGGCATCGGCAGAACTGCGTCGATCTGCTTATCCTTATTGAAGTGGTAAGCGTTCGCTCCGTATTCGTCGCCTATCCAACCGGAGCCATCGGCGCGCAGCACGAGCGCTCAGCATCGAGCGAGACCCGGTTGATTGCGGTGTCACTTCCCTGGGCCGGGAGAGTAGGTGTGCCATCCGACACCGTAACAAACGGCACGGCTACACCGTTCAGAAGCCTGCTCGAATCCGGAATCAGGCCTGTCGTGGTGCGCAAGCCATCGCCAAGGTCGAAGGTGAACTTATATGAGGTCGCCGGATTATAGGTAAGCGTGAATTGATCCTGCGGCACCCCGGTTGCAGCGCTGCCGGTGTAGGGCGTGAAGCTAAAGTCGACCCGCTGCACGCGAGCGGCGTAGTTCGAGAAAGTGGTGCCCGCATTGTAGCCACGATCAGGCAGGATATTGAACGTGCCGCTGTAGCTGCCATTTCCGATCGTCCAGTCCGTCACCTGCAAGCCTGAGACGGAGCCAAGGCTTTCTCCCCAAACGTCGAGCGCGTTTGCATCGATACGGCCCACGCCGACGAGTCCATGATTCGTGAAAAGCGTGGAGCCAAGGACGGCCGAAAAATCTCCGGAGGACGTGATGACGTTTGAGCCGGCGAGGGCAAAGTTACTCGAGTTCACTGCGGCTTTGAGCGCTGGAGTGCTTGCGACGAGAAGGGTGGCGATGCTGGCGACGAGCCCTCTCGGTTGTCGCGATGGAAGAGTGCCGGGTGTATGGGTGTGCATTGCGCCAGCTTGTATGGCGCTCCGCAGGAGACTTCGTGGCGCTGAGGTGACCTCCTTGTAACGAAATGCACGCTTTCAGGTGACACTACCCGCGAGCGCGGGGATCGAACGCGCCCTTCTCACGCTTGCCAGTCGTATTACACTTCGTCCGCCTATGCGCCGTTCGCTCTTTCTGCTCCTCATCATCGGGCTCCTTGCCTTTGCCTGGTATCGTTACGATCACTTCGGCGCAGGGAATGGCCGCCGGCTTCCGGAGAAATACACGCCAGCGTCCGGGCCGCGGATCAATCTGAAGGACGTGGAGGTCCTCTCGGCGCTCGATGCCGAGTACAGCCGGCTCGTCGACGCGGTGGTTCCGTCCGTGGTCAGCATCAATTCACGCAGCCTCGCGCGACCTCGCTATATCGATCCACTGGAGCTGTTTCGCCGTCGCGGAGCGCCTCAGCAACGGGTGCAGAGTTCGCTCGGGTCGGGCGTGATTGTCTCGAAGGAAGGTCACGTGCTGACGAATCATCATGTGGTCGAGGGCATGGCGGAAATCCAAGTGCAGCTCACTGATGGCCGGACCGTTCCGGCGCAATTGATTGGCAGCGATGAGCAGACGGATATCGCGGTGCTGAAGATCAATGCGGACAAGATCGAGCCGCTCCCGCTCGGCGATAGCGATGAGGTGCGCGTGGGGCAGATGGTCTTCGCCGTTGGCAATCCGTTCGGGCTGCAGGAGACCGTCACGCAGGGAATCATCAGCGCCAAAGGCCGCCGCGCGATGCGAGATAGCGGCGTGGAGTTTCTCCAGACGGATGCAGCGGTGAATCAGGGCAACTCCGGCGGTCCGCTGCTGAACCTGCGTGGAGAGATCATAGGGATCAACAGCGCGATCTATTCCGAGACGGGTGGTTGGCTGGGCATCAGCTTTGCCATTCCATCCAACGTCGCGCGCAGAGCGCTGGAGAGTTTGATCAAGACTGGACGCGTGATCCGGGGCTACCTCGGGATTTTCATGGAAAATGTCACCCCCGAACTCGCGCGCGAATTGGGCCTGCCTGATCCTGCCGGGGCGCTCGTTACGGATGTGGTCGCTGGATCGCCGGCGCAAGCTGCCGGACTGCAAAGCGGCGATGTGGTTCGTGAGATCAATGGCCGCGCGGTGAAGGACATTATGGCTTTGCGCAGCCGCATCGCGGATGTGGATCTCGGTGCGTCGGTGGAGATCACCTACTTCCGCGCCGGCGAGGAGCGAAAGGCCAGCGCGCAGGTTGCCGAAGCTCCTGATGTGATCGCGAGTGCAGCGCCGCAAGTCGCACCCAAACCCGGCGATCAGCGGCCACCGCGGAACCGTTCCGCGGCGAAGACGAATGTCCTCACGGGCGTGCAGGTGAGCGAGATACCGACAGTCATGCGCGATTTCCTTCCAGAGAATGCCGGTGGTGTGCTCGTCGCGCAGGTCCAGCCCGGTTCAATTGCCGGACAAACGCTGCAGCCCGGCGACATCATCGAGGAGATCAATGAGCGCGCGATTGAGTCAGTTGAGGATTTCGAGAAGGTCGCGCAGAGTCTCGCCCCGGACGCAAAGGCACTGCTTTACATCATCCGCGGGAGAAGTCGTTCGTTCGTCGTGCTCACGCCGTAAGGGTTTTCTCCTGCCGGTCGCAGCGTAGGTGGCTACACCTCGCTAGGGCGAATGGAGTGGTTTTGACGCTTTCCACCGAAGCGCTCACGACGCTAGCGTAAGCGGCACAGGAGCATGTGAGAGGATCCGCCCCCACCTCGGAACCATGAACGCTGTCGCTCCCGACTCGAGCGAACGGAAGGAGGTGTGCGCCCACGCGGCAGCCCGTCGCGACGCTCTGAAGCTCTCGCTGAGCTACGCTCTGTTCGGATTTCTCTGGATCCTGATTGGTGACCGCCTGCTCCACCTGTGGAGCGGCAGTGCGGAGTTCGTTCTGCAGGCGCAGACCATCAAGGGCTGGTTTTTTGTCGGAGGAAGCGCAGCGCTCATCTACTTCATGACACACACGGCCTTGCGTCGCGCTCGTCGGGCCGAAGAAGCTTCGCGGCTGAACGAGTGGCGCTTTGCGCAGGTCGCGGAAAAAGCGCCGGGCGGGATCTTCATCACGGATTCCAAGGGCGCGTGCATCTTCGCCAACAAACGGTGGAAGGCGCTCACTGGTTTGAGCAACACCGAGCCGCTCGACTGCGGCTGGCACGGAGCGATCCATCCGGAAGATCGTGCTGAGGTGCTACAAAGTTGGGATGAGGCGGTGCGTTGCGAGCAGCCGTGGGGGCGGGAGTTCCGGCTGCAACGCCCGGATGGCTCCACTTCGTGGGTTCTGGCTTCAGCCGCCGCAGAGCACACGCCCGAGGGGAAGCTGATCGGTCACGTGGTCGTTTGCACCGATGTAACCGAACATCGGGAGCTGGAGGCATCGCTGCACGAAAGTGAAGTCCGCTATCGCGAGTTCGTGGAGCACGCCCGAGATGCGGTGTTCGAGATCTCACCAGCGGGAGCCTTTCTCTCCGCGAACGCTTTCTCCGAAGAGATCACCGGCATGGAGCGGCGGGATTGGATCGGCTGCAATTTCGCCCCGCTGGTTCACCCCGAAGACCTTCCGCGCGCGCAGAAGATTTTTCTCGAGGCGATCCAAGGGCTGCGGCCGCCGGTTTTTGAACTCCGCTTGAAGACCGCTCGCTGCAGCTTCGTCGAGATGGAGTTTACGCTCGCGCCGCGGATGAAGAATGGAACCGTCGTAGGGATCCTCGGCATTGGACGCGACGTGAGCGAACGCAAGCGGCTTGAGGAGCAATTCCGCCAGGCGCAGAAGATGGAAGCGGTTGGCCTCCTCGCCGGCGGAATCGCGCACGACTTCAACAATCTGCTTACCGTGATTTATGGGAGTGCGGAGCTCGTGCAGCTCAGTGTGCAAACGTCCGAGGACGCGGCGGCTCTCGCGGAGATCACCCGCGCTGCATCCCGCGCGGCCGACCTGACGAGCCAGCTCCTCGCCTTTAGCAGGAAGCAGGAGCTGCAAAGCCGCGAGCTGGATCTGAACGACGCCGTTGCCGGGACGGCCAAACTGCTCCAGCGCTTGATCGGTGCGGACGTCCAACTCGAGCTGGAATGCGCCGCGAATCCCATCCCCGTCTCCGCCGATCCCGGCATGCTCGAGCAGATCCTGATGAATTTTGCGGTAAACTCCCGTGCCGCCATGCCGGGCGGCGGAGTGCTGAAGATCACGACGGAAGTCGCGGAAATCTCGACGGCCGCCACCTTGGAGAACCGCGCAGCGCGTCCGGGGAAGTTTGCCTGCCTCTGTGTCAGCGACACTGGGACCGGTATCACACCTGAGAATCTCGAGCGCATTTTCGAGCCATTCTTCACGACCAAAGAGGCGGGGCGCGGCACCGGGCTTGGCCTGGCGACGGTCTTTGGCATCGTGAAGCAGCATCGCGGTTGGATTGATGTCGAGAGCGAGGTAAACCGGGGGACGACCTTCCACGTCTACCTCCCGCTCTCGGAGGCCGCGGCGGCAGCTCCGTCCGTGGTGACACAGCCCGCGCTTCGTCTGGGTGGCAAAGAACACATTCTCGTCGTGGAGGATGAAGGCGCGGTGCGGAACCTCATCCGCGCAATTCTCGAGGGCGGCGGGTATCGAGTCTCCGAAGCGCGCACCGGTGCGGCGGCGATCGCGCTTTGGGAGAAGGAATGTGAGACAATCGATCTCCTCCTTACCGATCTGGTGCTGCCGGATGGTCACAATGGCCGGCAGCTCGCCGCGGATTTTTGTTCCAGGAAGGCAGCGTTAAAAGTCCTGCTTAGCACGGGCTACACCTCAGGCTGGGTGGAACGCGAGGCTGCGACGCAGCCGAACGTCGCGATGCTGCGGAAGCCGTACGTTCCGAGCAAACTGCTCCAGGCGGTGCGGGAAAGCCTCGATAGCTAATCTAGAAACCCCATTCACCTTGCCGGGAGCGAAAAAGCTCCAGCGACTGGGGCGACGTCGAAGAGCAGGGGCGCGCCTTCAAGAGGCTTCATCCACAGGTGACCCGCCCGGCAATGCTCGAGAAACGTCGCTCGTGGAGCCGCGGGGCCTGCGACTTTGCTCGGAATGACAGCGTCAGTGCCCCCTTTCCCGAGGCAAGCTTGACAATTTCATTTGAGCCACCGGCTCAGGCGCTTACATTGCCGGCCCACTTTCTCCGACATGGCCACCACTTTTGCGAACCGCTTCAACGCCGATTTGCTCGACGATAACTACGCCGCTTGGCAGCGCGATCCGCAATCGGTCGACTCCACCTGGGCCGCCTTTTTCGAGGGCTTCGAACTCGGGAACGTTCAGGGGAAGAATGGCACCAACGGAACAAACGGCTCCGGCGCCACAGGCGACGGCGCGGCGGAGACAGCGCTTCAGACCCGCGTCGACGGCCTCGTTTACGCCTACCGCACCCTTGGTCACACCATTGCCAAGCTGGATCCGCTGGCCAAAGTTCGCCCGGAAAACCCGCTCCTGAGCCTGCGCGAACTCGGATTCGACGAGAAGGATCTGGATCTCACGGTCAGCTCGAAATTCTACCTCGGTGGGAAGGTGATGAAGTTGCGGGAGATGATCGCCTCTCTGGAGCGGATCTACTGCGGACACATCGGCGCGGAATTCATGCACATCATGAATCCGCGGGTGCGGAACTGGGTGCGGGATAAGGTCGAGGGGCGTCCGGCGGATTCGAGCCGCTCCAAGGATGAGCAACGCCGGATGCTCCGCCAACTTCTGAAGGTCGAGAAGTTCGAGCACTTTCTCCACACGAAGTACGTAGGACAGAAGCGCTTCTCGCTCGAAGGCGGCGAGTCGCTCATCGTTGGGCTTTACGGGTTGCTGGAGAACTCTCCCGCGAGTGGCGTCGAAGAGATTTGCATGGGCATGGCGCACCGCGGGCGGCTCAGCGTCATCGCAGAATTTCTCAAAAAGCCCTACAAGCTGATTTTTGCGGAGTTCACCGAGAACTACATCCCAAAGACCGTCGCCGGCGACGGAGACGTGAAGTACCACCTCGGCTACGTGACACAGCGGAAGCTGAAGAGCGGCGGCGAAGTAGAGGTGCGGCTCTCTGCCAACCCGAGCCATCTCGAAGCTGTGAACCCGGTGGTCGAAGGCATGACCCGCGCCCGTCAGCGGATCCGTAAGGACACTGAGGAACGCAGCAAGGTCGTCCCCGTGCTCATCCATGGCGACGCGGCGTTTGCGGGACAGGGGATCGTTGCTGAGACGCTGAACATGTCGCAGCTCCAGGGCTATCGCACGGGCGGGACCGTTCACTTCATCGTGAACAACCAGATCGGCTTTACCACGCTTCCGGCCGACGCCCGTTCGACGCGCTACGCGACCGATGTGGCAAAGCTCATCGAAGCACCAATTTTCCACGTGAATGGCGACGATCCGCTGGCCGTGCGTTTCTGCGCCGAGCTCGCTCTGGAGTTCCGCCAGCATTTCAAGCGCGATGTCGTGATCGACATGTATTGCTATCGTCGGTACGGCCACAACGAAGCGGACGAGCCGCTCTTCACCCAGCCGTCGCTCTACGCCGAAATCAACTCGCACCCGAGCACGGCCACGGTGTTCCGGAAGCAGCTGATCGATAATGGGGTGATGTCGGAGGAAGACGCAAAAGCGCTCGAGCAGGAAATCACCTCGCGCTTCGAGGCAGCGCTCGAGGAGGTTCGGGCAGCGGAAAAAGACCTGACGATCAATAGCTTCACAGGATCGACCGCAGAGCCGCAGCCTGCGTACTCACACGAGCCGGTCGCGACCAGCGTCCCGAAAGAGCAAATCGCGAACATCGTCAAGGCGCTGACCACAGTGCCCGAAAGTTTCCGGGTGTTGCCGAAGCTGAAACGTAATTTTCTCGATAAACGGGCCCACGTTTTTGCCAAGGGGGAGGGATTCGACTGGTCCTTCGCCGAAGCCCTCGCCTTGGGTTCGCTGCTCGCGGAAAAGACGCCGGTGCGGCTCAGTGGGCAGGATTGCCGCCGGGGCACGTTTAGCCAGCGCCACGCCTATCTATACGACGAAAAAACGCGCGACCGTTATTGTCCGCTGAAGCATATCACCGACGATCAGGCGCAAATCTGTATCTATAACTCGCTGCTAAGCGAGGCCGGGGTGCTCGGTTTTGATTACGGCTATTCGCTTAACTACCCCGAGTTGCTTTGCATGTGGGAGGCGCAGTTCGGCGATTTCGCTAATGGCGCGCAGGTTATCATCGATCAGTTCATCGTCTCCGCGGAATCTAAGTGGCAGCGGCCGAGCGGCATCGTGTTGCTCTTGCCACACGGCTACGAAGGCCAGGGTCCGGAGCACTCCAGCGCACGGCTCGAGCGGTTTCTGCAGCTTTCGGCTGAAGAGAATATCCAGGTCTGCAATCTAACGACTCCAGCGCAGTATTTTCACGTGCTCCGTCGCCAGATGAAGCGGGCTTTCCGTAAGCCGCTCGTCATCATGACTCCCAAGAGTTTGCTGCGTCTCGAAGCTGCTGCATCGAAGCTCGAGGATTTCACGAATGATCGCTTCCACGAAATTCTCAGCAGCCCCGTCCTGGGCAAGCCTGAGCAGGTCAAGCGCCTCATCCTTTGCTCGGGCAAAGTCTACTACGACCTGCTGAACTTCCGCGAAGAGAACCAGATCCTGAATGCCGCGCTCATCCGGGTGGAGCAACTCTACCCCCTTCATGAAGAGGCGCTGAAGCAGGAGATCGCGCGCTTCCCCAACGCGCAAAAGATCGTCTGGTGCCAGGAAGAGTCGCAGAACATGGGCGCCTGGAGCTTCATTGCGCCCTACCTGCGTCAGCTCGGCAAAGACTTGCCTGTCCGCTATGCTGGCCGCGGCGCAAGCGCGAGCACGGCTGTCGGCAGCCTCGGTGTGCACAAGCTGGAGCAGAAAGCTCTCATCGAGGAAGCGTTCAACGTCTAAACCGTCCGGCTGCGGTGTCACCTTTGCGTTGTGTCGGCTAAGTGGATCCGGAGGTCCGCTAGGATGGTCGCGATGCCGGCGTTCCACGGCAAAGCACGGCATGCGGTCTCTATGCGGAGCATAGGCCTCCGGCCTGTCGTTCCTCACCTCCGGGTGAGGAACACCGCACGTCTTGGGATCGCCGTGAACCGGTAGCCATCCGGCCCTTCCTCCTCGGAACACCTTCTTCAGGACGCGCTCAACCCGACGACCTTTGGTATCGTTGGTTGCAAGGACCCGAAGACTAAGTCTCTTTCACCACCACGTTTAG
>DASVRY010000237.1:0-15560 GCA_036388395.1 Chthoniobacteraceae bacterium | reverse complement strand
CGACGAAGTTGGTCTGAGTCGCTTCATCATAAACACCCACCGTAGTGACGGCGGCGGCGGAGGCGAATGAGGCGGAGATGAGGGTGGCGAGAGTTCCGAGGGCCAGAACGGGAACTTTTTTCATAAATGTATATTGGAAGGGGTGGAGTTGAGAACGGCCGCACTATTGACGAGAGCGGAGGCTTGCACAAAGGCGCAAAATTGTTACGTAACAGCCATGCCGCTCCCGCGTCCCGTGACCCTTGCTGCGATCGCTCAGGCGACTGGTTTCTCCCGCATGACGGTGAGCCGCGTCCTGCAGAACAGGCCGGGGCACTCGGCAGAAAGCCGCAGCGCAATTCTGAAGACCGCCCGCAAGCTCGGCTGGCGGCCCGATCCTGTCCTGAGCATTCACATGGCGCACATCCGCATGTCGGACGCGAAGAAGTTCCAAGCGATGATTGCGCTGGGGCATTTCTTCAACGATGACCACGGATGGAAGGAGGCGTTGAGATCTTTCCCGACACTCAGGCGGCGCACCGAGGAGGTGATCCGATACGGCGAAAGCCTCGGCTATCGAGTCGAGGAATTTGCCGTCGGCCCCTCACCCGCAGAATGCCGTGCATTGGCGCGGATGCTGCGGAATCGCGGATTTGTCGGCATCATCTTCCAGTCTCCACATCATCCCGGCACCCACCTGGAGTTCCCGCTGCGCGATCTCGCCGCCTCGACCTTTGCCTACAATCTCGCAGGCCCACGCGTTCATCGGGCCACGGGCGACTTCTATAATATGGCGCTGGATGCTGCGCGACGCCTCGCGGCCCGAGGCTATCGCCGCATCTCGATCGCCTTCCAACGCGGAAATGAAGCGCGCGTGAATCATCTCTGGCGAGCCGCCATCCTCGTGCATCAGAGCGAGCAGCCGCCGGAGGATCGGGTGCCGATCTTCCTCACCGACCGACTGGACGAAAATGGCTTCCAGGCCTTCCGCGTCTGGACGGATGAACACCGCCCGGATGCCATCATGAGCACCGACCACATCTTCCGTGAATGGCTGGAGAGGGCGGGCTACGGAGTGCCTCGCGACGTGGGCTTCGTGGATCTCGATTGGTCGCCGGAGAAGGGCGACTCATCGGGAATCGACCAGATGCATGAGCAACATGGTCGCGCGACCGTCGACGTTATCGTGGGGCAGCTCAGCCGCCGCGAAACTGGCGAACCAGAAGTCCCCCGCATCGTGCTCATCCCCGGCCTCTGGCGGGAGGGCGACAGCCTAAAGAGTCCCGCAAGCCGCGGTCGGAGCCGCAAGCGATCACTGGCAGCTAATTAGAAGTCGAACTGATCGATGTTCTCCGCGTTGAAGATGAACGGCTGGCCGAGGATGATGCTATCGCCTTGGACCTGCATCTCGCCGAGGCGTCCGGCAGTTAGACTGGTCGCGCCGGACGCAAGCGTGCCGCGACCCAGCGCGTGTGCGGCCTGAATGGTTAGATAGCCGAGATCCAGCGTCTTCCAAAGAACCACGCTTTGGGTGACGCCGTCCTTTACATAGCGACGGTTTTCGCTCGGCAGCCCGAGGCCGATCACCTTCACCGCGCCAGCTTTGCCAGCCTGCTTCACGGCCTCGGCAGCGCCCGGTACGGCGGGTGAGCAAATCGCCATGACTAGCTTGAGATTCGGATACGCCCCGAGCAGAGCGGTGGTTTCGCTTTGCGCCCGATCCTTGAGATCATCGCACGGGCGCGTCGCCACCAACTTCATGCCTGGATACTTCTCCGCGAGCCGCGCCTCGATGTGCTTGCGCCATTCGTTCATGTTCGCCGCAGTGAGCGAGGCCGTGATGATTGCGAATTCACCCTCGCTGTTGGTCAGCCGCGCGGCTTCATCCATGAGCGTGGACGCGATCCCTTCCGGCGTGGCCTGGTTCACGAAAAAGTCGCGGGCATCCGGCGCGGCGTCGGAATCATAGGTCAGCACCTTGATGCCCTTCTCGCGCGCTTTCCGGAGGGCGGTGGAGATGCCTTCCTTGTTCTCACAAGCGACCGCGATCACGTCCACACCAAGCGTCGTCCAGTTCTCCACGATCTCGTTCTGCTTCGCCGGATCTGGCTCAGTCGGCCCGTCGAAGAGCAACTCGACTCCCAGCTCTTTCGCCGCGTCTTCCGCGCCGCGCTTGCACGAGACGAAATACGCGTTGCCTTTGCTCTTCGGCATGAGCGCGATCGTCAGCGGTTGTCCGCCTGAGGAGGCGCCGCCGGGATCTGCGGCCTTTTGGCAGCCGATCGAGAGGGAGAGAAATGCGGCGAGCGCGAGGGCGATGAAACGTCTCATGGAGTGGTGTGGGAGGAGCGTGGAGCGGCGCGATTCTGAAGGCGCGTGCGGGCGCGAGACAAGATCTTCGGCAGACCGCTGGCAGAGAGCGCGACGAGCAGCAGCACGCCAGTAAGAATCCCCGCGACTTCGCGCGGCTGACGCGCATGCACGAGGCCATTGCTCAGCACCGCGATGGTGAGAACGCCAAGCAAGGTTCCATGCACCGAGCCTTTGCCGCCAAAGATCGATGTGCCGCCAAGCACGACCGCCGTAATCGCGAACAGCTCGTAACCCGTCCCGGCATCGGCCTTCGCCTGCCCAAGACGTGCGGTGTAGATGACTGCCGCACCCGCCGCCACGATGCCGGCGAGGATGTAGATCCCTGCGAGTCGACGCTCCACCGGAAGCCCGGCGTAGCGCGCCCCCTCTGGCGAAAAACCAATCGCGCGATACGTGCGACCAAAGGTCGTCCGATGCACGAGCAGCCAGAGCGCCGCCGCTACTACTGTGAAGGCGAGGAGCTGCGTCGGAAGGCCAAGCTGCGTCCCTTGTCCCCACGCCAGAAAAGCTGGCGGGAAATCCGTGAACGTATCAGCCCCACGCGTGATCGCCTCCGCAAGTCCGCGAAACAGCGAGTAAGTGCCGAGGGTGACGATCAGCGGCGGCAGACGCAGACCGGCGATAAGGCCACCATTGAGCGCGCCGGCGAGACCGCCGAGCAGGAGCGTGCAGAGCGCCGCGAATTCTATCGGCAGTCCATAGTCACGCCACATTTTGCCAAAGAGCACCGCGCAAAGGCCGAGCAGCGAACCGAGCGAAAGATCGATTCCGCCGGTCAGAATGATCGGCGTCATCACAAGCGCGAGCAGCCCGAGCTCCACAGAATGGCGTGCAATATCGAAGCCGTTATCCAGCGCGGCAAAGCGGCGGCCCACTGAGCTGAAAAAGAGAATCTCCACCGCCAGCAGGACAAGGAGCACCGTCTCGTGGCGCAGCAGGAGCGCGCTGATGGAAGAGCGTCGTGGCGTCATTTCGACGTGGGCTCGCGTCTGGTTCTCACACCATCCGCAATGACAGCGAGCAGGATGATCGCCCCCTGAATCGCGCGTTCCCAATACGCCTCGATGCGCAAATAAGTGAGCGCGGGATTGATGGTCGCGAGCAGGAGCAAACCGATGAGCACGCCCCAAAGACGCCCGCGCCCCCCGGAGATCGCCACCCCGCCGACCACAACCGCAGCGATCGTTTTCAACTCGAGGCCAGTGCCGGATTTCGGGTCCACCTGCGGCGATTGAATCACGTTCATCATGGCGGCGAGACCGGTTAGTGCGCCGAGAAGCACAAAGACAAGGAAGGTCATCAAGTGCGGCCGCAAACCCGCGAGCCGCGCCGCCTCAGCATCCGAGCCGATGGCGTAGAGGTATCGTCCCGCGGCAAGATGTTTCATCCCCTGCGCGAGGAGCACGACGAGCAACGTGGCGCACGCGATCAGCATGAGCTGCCCAGCACCCTGGCTCAGCCCGAGCCATTGGAGATTGTCCGGCAACGTGACGAATTGCCCTTGCTGCACCCACCGCAGACCTTCGCGCCAGATGGCCAATGTCGCGAGCGTCACGACGATGGATGGCAGGCGCAACCCGGCAACGAGCACGCCATTGATCGCTCCGAGCAGCGCACCCACACCGATGCTGACCGCGAGCAGCGCCGGCACTGGCCAACCCGCTGCAGCGAGCATTCCTGCGCTCACGCTGCAGACCGCGAATTGCGAACCGACCGAGATATCGATCTGCCGGCAGATGATCACCAGCGCCATGCCGCAGGCGACGACGAGCGTCGGCGCTTCGCGCGCGAGCCGGGAGAGCAGCGGCTGCGGCTCGAAGAACGCCGGCGCGACGATCGCCATGAGCAGGAGCAACACGCCGAGCGCAATCGCGACCGACCATTCACGAGAAAAACGCGAGATCATGCCGCCTCCTCCCGCACTTCCTGACCAAGCGCCGCCGCCATCACCTGCTCCGCACTCGATCCTCCGGGCAGCTCCCGCACAATCGTGCCGCCACGCATCACCGCGATACGATCGCTCATTCCAAGAATCTCCGGCAGATCCGAAGAGATGAGCAGCACGGCAAGCCCTTCGGCAGCGAGCCGCCGGATGATCCGGTGAATCTCCGCCTTCGCGCCGACATCAACGCCCTGAGTCGGTTCGTCGAGAATGAGCAGCACCGGTTTGGTCGCCAGCCAGCGGGCGAGCGCGACCTTCTGCTGATTGCCGCCGGAGAGTGAATTCGCCGGCGCGGCTGGCGACGCAGCCTTGATCGACAGCTCGCGCATGAATTGCTCTGCCAGCTCCCGTTCCGCGCCGAAGCGCAGCCACGATCCCGGGAAGATCCGCTCGTGAACTGCCATCGTGGCATTCTCCGCCACGGAAAAGTCGGCGATGATACCGTGGCGCAACCGATCTTCGGGCAAATACGCGATTCCGTGGCGCACTGCGTCCCCGGGCGAATTCACATACACGGGACGGCCGTGCAGCGCGATCGTGCCAGCATCCGCGGGCGTGATTCCAAAGAGCACCCGCGCCAGCTCCGTGCGACCCGCACCGACCAGACCAGCCAGCCCCACGATCTCTCCCGCGCGGAGTTCGAGGTTCACATTGCGGATGCCCGCGGCGCGACATCCGAGATGCTGCAGCGCTGCGACCGTCTTGCCCGGTGTGCTCTCGGAGGGCGGGTAAATGGCGGCGACTTCCCGCCCGACCATGAGCTGGATCAAGGTCGCCTCATCGAGCTGCGACACGGGCTGCGTGGCGACTGATTCGCCGTCGCGCAGGACGGTTACTCGATCTGCGACGGCGAAGATCTCGTCGAGCCGATGCGAAATGTAGATCACGCCCACGCCGTGCGCGCGCAGATCACGCACGACACCCAGCAGCAGATCCACCTCAGTCTGGGTGAGCGAGGCGGTCGGCTCGTCCATGATCAAGACGCGCGCTCCTGCGCCGAGAGCCTTTGCAATTTCCACCAGCTGCTGCTCCGGCATCGAGAGGCTGCGCACCTCCGCATCCGGATCGATCGCGGCACCGACGCGCTGCAAGAGCTCTCGAGCTCGCACGCGGCGCTGCTTCCAATTGACTCGGCGAACAGCTTTCGGCGGCTCAAGCCCAAGTGCGATATTCTCCGCCACTGTTAGGTCAGGGAAGAGCGCAGGCTGCTGATAGATACAGGCGATGCCGAGTTCGTGCGCCCGCCGCGGCGTCAGCGAGGCGACAGCTGCGCCGGCGATTTCAATTGTCCCGCCATCGGGCTGATGAGCGCCGGTGATGATCTTGATCAGCGTCGATTTTCCCGCGCCGTTTTCGCCGAGCAGCGCGTGTACTTCACCCTCGCGCAGCGAAAACGAGACGCCCTTCAGCGCGCGGACTGCGCCAAACGATTTTGTCACGTGATCGAGCTGGAGGAGCGGGGGCGCCATGAAAGGAGAAAGCGCGGCAGCGTAGTGGCTTGAGCCGCGCTTGTTCAGGAAAATTCATGCTTTGGGTTGACGACGGCGTGCAATCCCGGATTGCTCGTGCAGACATGAAACGCATTCTCGGCATCGATCATGGTGAAGCGCGCATCGGGCTCGCGATCTCGGACGAACTCGGAATGCTCGCCCACGCGCTCGAGACGGTGCATCTCAAGGAAGTCGCTGATCCCGTGGAGCGGATCGCCCAGATCACCGCACGCGAAAGTGTGGAGGTGATCGTGCTCGGCCTGCCGCGCAATATGAACGGGACCTACGGACCGGCCGCCGAGAAAGTCCGGGCCTTTGGCGAACAGCTCAAGGAGCGCACCGGCTGCCAGGTGAAGATGTGGGATGAACGACTCACCTCGGTGGCCGCGCAGCGGTCGCTGCACGAAGCCGGCCGCAACGTGAAGCAGAGCCGCGCAGTGATCGATCAGGTGGCAGCGCAGATGATTCTCCAGGGCTACCTCGACTCGCAGGCGATGCAGCTCTGATGGGAAAAGCGGCCGCCGCAGACGGAGGCGCGGAGATGGAATCAGGAAAGCAGGAACGCAGGAAACGGATTGGCGCCTCCTCCGGATTCATCCGGCTCAAGATGCTCGTCGCGTATGACGGACGCTGCTTCCGTGGCTGGCAGAGTCAGGCGACCAAAGACGCGGTGCAGGATCACCTCGAAGCCGCTCTCGCTCGGCTGAATGGCGGCGCACTGGTGCGGGTGCATGGCGCCGGCCGGACCGACGCCGGCGTGCATGGGCTGGGTCAGGTGGCGCATTGCGACTGGTCGCGCACCGCACTTCCATCGCAGAAGTTGCTCCCGGCGCTAAATGCGCATCTCCCCGATGGCGTCCGGATCCTGCGACTCACACGAGCACCGGCGACGTTTCACTCGCGGTTCGACGCGCGGGGGAAGATCTATACCTACCGGATCTGGAATGCGCAGATGCTCCATCCGCTGGAGATCGGCCGCGCCTGGCACGTTGCCGGTTCGCTCGATCTCGCCGTGCTCCAGGAAGCCGCTCGGGCGCTCGAAGGCACACACGACTTCGCCGGCTTCGCCGCCAACCGCGGCCACCAGGAACGCGACACCGTAAGGACAATCCGCGAGGTGCGGATCACCCGTCGCGGTCCCCTGCTCACGCTGCAGTTTTCCGGCACCGGCTTCCTTTACCGAATGGTGCGCCTGCTCACCGGCTCAATGATCCGCTGCGCGCAAGGCAAAGCCGACACACAGTGGCTGCGCGATCTACTCGCAGTAAAAGGGGCTCAGAAAAGCAGCTTCGCTGCTCCTGCTGACGGGCTGTATCTAACCAAGGTGATTTACTGATTTTCTGCCGTTCATTGTTTAGGCGTCCAAGTGTTTCCATGACTCTTCTCCGTCTATTCTTTTTCTTTTTTCTAGCGGTGTTGCGTGATGTTGCTCATGCCGCGCCCGAGGAGATTGCCGTCGTTCCTACGACAACACTCGAGGCTATCCCAGGGAAGCTCTGCCTCTGGGCAGACGAGTTCACGAACAAACCGGTTACCGTTCGGCGGGGCACCGTACTTAAATTCGCTTGCCTCCTGGCCAATGGCACCCGGGACGATCTCATCTTTCGCTGGACCGACGCTCCACTTGAGGCCAGGACCTGGGAGCTTCGACGCGGTAAGGCTATGTTCCGGTCAGGCGTTCCCTCGGCGCGCTCTGGTGCTGGTCATGCGCCCAACTACAAGATCCTCTTCGCAGGGCCGGGAGCGCGTCACATGGACTCCGGCAACACCCTCTCAATTCCATTCACGGCCAAAGTCCCTGACTGGATCGGCAGCGGCAGGCTCGAAGTCCAATTCGATGATGGGCTTCGTCACAACGACAAAACGCGCGGCGACGTTCTCTCTCACTTACTCGATCCCAATCATCGTAAAGGAATGACGCCAACTTGGTTCGCTCACTTTCGCTACGCCAGGCTGCAACGGCCGACTCCCGTGAACCAGGCTTAAAATGCCCGTGCTAAGGAAATAAGTGTCTGGCCCGTTACGCTTGGTGTGAATCCACGCACTTCGCACGCTCCGCTATGAATCGCCTTGTGTTTCTCTTCCTGCTCTTTTCGCTGCCCATGATGAGCGCAGCATCCGAGGAGGAAGTTGTTCCCTGGCGGTCTGCCTTGATCAAATCTCCTGAACTGCCAATCATAGGCGTCATTTCCGTTGATGCATCTACAGACGATGGAACTTATCAGAAGTTGATCGCGAGCGCCTTTGGGCGAGCTCACACGCTCACGGCCGCAGAACTCAAGCGGCTGGAAGGCTTCCCGCTCTCCAGCCTCACGCTCACCCATGAAGCTGGTTATGCTCCGCTTGGCGGGCACACACTTCACCTGAAGTTCAGTCGGACCGTCCACGGCGAAGGCAAGAAGTCTACGCGGGAAGCAATTGTCATCTCCATTCCCAAAGAGGCGCCACTTACCATCAGCGCGCCAAAGCCGCAGTGAGACAAACCTCGCACTGCTCATTTGCCTTGTCGTTATGGTTCATCTCCCTTGACCGAGAATGAAAACGCTGCTCTCCGTTGTCACCGCCGCACTCTCGCTCCTGCTCTGCTCGCCTGTAGCCACTGCCGAGGCCACGTCGGCAAAACCACCCGGACCGACGCTCGGAATCGAGGAGGCGATCAGAATCGCAAAAGAAGTTGTTCGGAAGCAGAGTGTCAACCTCGCCGACAGCTACATTGACTCGACACGCTTTGATCGGGGCCATGATGGAGACCGCCGGAAGTTCTGGCTCGTGACATGGTTAAGAAACGAATATGCCAATGACCTCCCGATCAAGGGGGGCCAGACATACGTTCATATCTACATGGATGGGACCGGAGCGGTCTCTTATGGCGAGTAGCTTTACCCGGGAAAGCACCATGCGACTCCTCTGTAACTAACTAGCTAGTTACTCTGGAGCAGGGTGAATTGGTAGCCGAAGAGGCGGCACGTAGCAGGGCGAGAACTTTCCGCTACTGCCCCGCAGCTCCCGCGGCTGATGCAGTCTTTGGCTCCTTGGGCCGGACTGCGATCGCATACTTCTCGTACGTGAACGAGATCCCCGCGAGGTCGCCGAGGTAACGCAGCACTTCGCTGAATGGCACATTCGTGAGGCTCAGCGTCACGGCCTGGCTTTTCACCACTTCATCCGGAAGCTGGATGACGAAATTCACCGAGGTCTTGCCGCCAGAGATCTTCGTGGCCTGCTGGCGGAGATACTCGAGCGCGCTGCCGAGGGTCGCATCGCGGAACTGCACCTGCGGAACGATGAGCGCCTGGAGCTGCTTTTCCTGCTCCGAACCGCCGCTGCCGCCTTTTTTCGCCTCCTGCGCCTTGATCATGCGCAGATAACCGATTGCGGTTTTGTTCCGCGGATCGAGCCGATTGACGATCTCGAAGTTGCGCTTGGCGTTTTCCATGTCGCCGCGCAGGTAGGCAGCCTGGGCTTCGGAGAGCAGTTGTCCGGCGTCATCGCTGAACGCGGACGCGGCGGCGAAAAGAGTCACGAGAGCCGTGACGAGGGACGTCTTGAGGGGGTGCATGCGGCTACTTTGCCTCAGATCTGGAAAAAGGAAAGTCGCGGCGACTTTTGTGTGCTGCTCCGGACGTGGGGAGTCTGGCACGATTCGCGACGTGCGATGCACCGGACCGGGAGGTCCGCTGCTACGGAGGAGGTCTGTGCTCCCCATGAAGAGCTTCGCTATGCGGTCCCTAAAGGGGAGCGCGGGTCTCCGACCTGCGGTTGCACACCTCCGGTGGGCAACGTCGCACGCGGTTGAGACCTCCGAACTTGCACCTTCCACCCCTTCGCCTCCCTTGCGACTCTTCCCGACTCCGTCCTTCGATGTTGGATGTTCAATGTTGAACATTCGATGTTCAGCGCCGCAGGCACCATCGAGGACGAGTGCGAGTAGGAGGACGAGGACGAGCCTGCCGCCAGAGCCGCAGCGCAACTTGGCGCTTTCGCTCCTCGCCGATTTCCGGCATTCCCTTGCGGCTCTTCTCCCATGCACCTGCTCCCTGGCTTTCGCGACTTTTATCCCGAGGATTGTGCCCGGCGAAATTATATTCTGCACACCTGGCGCGAGGTGGCGCGGCGCTATGGCTTTGTCGAATACGATGGGCCGGTGCTGGAGCCAATCGAACTCTACAAAAAGAAGAGCGGCGGTGAACTCGTCGGACAGCTCTTTGATTTCACCGACAAAGGAGATCGGCACGTCACGCTGCGTCCCGAAATGACGCCAACGCTCGCGCGGATGGTCGCGGCGCGGGAACGCGATTTCCGAAAGCCGCTGAAGTGGTTCTGTGTGCCGCAATTCTTCCGCTACGAGAAGCAGCAGCGTGGCCGGCTGCGTGAGTTTTATCAGCTCAATTGCGACATCATCGGCGAAGCGTCGCCGGCTGCCGATGCGGAGATGATCGCGCTGATCATCGATGTGCTGCGGGGGTTTGGGTTCGACGAATCGCACTTCGTGGTGCGGGTGAGCGATCGCGGCGCGTGGACACAATTTGCCACGACGCGGGGGGTGACAGAGGAACGCGTGCCCGAGTTCCTCGCGGTGATCGATAAGCTCGAGCGGGCACCGGAAGCGGAGACGCGGCGCAAGCTCGAGGAATTCGGCATCACGCTGGAAACGGTGCGGCAGTTTCTCAGCGACCCGGCGGCGGAGGCTGCGGGATTGAAGACGATCCTCGACGACCTCAGCGCGCGCGGCCTTGGCGAATATGTCGAGCTCGACCTGACGATCGTGCGCGGACTCGCCTACTACACCGGCTTTGTCTTCGAGGTCTTCGATCGAGCGAAGAAGGAACGCGCACTCGCGGGTGGCGGACGTTACGACCAGCTCCTCGCGCTGATGAGCGATGGCAAAGTGAATCTGCCGGCGCTCGGCTACGGCATGGGTGATGTAGTGCTCGGCAATTTGATCGACGACACACCAGCCGCGAAAGCTCAGATGGAGGCGTGGATTTCCCGCCAGCGTGCTGCGGATGTCTACCTTGTGATCGCCAAGGAAGAGCGCCGGACCGACGCGCTGGCTGCGGTGCAACAGCTCCGCGACGCCGGCCTGAAGGTCGAGTTTCCGCTCGTTGCGGCGAAAGTCGGGAAGCAATTCCAAACGGCCGAGCAACTCGGTGCCAAGACTGCGGTAGTCTTCGGCGATGAGTGGCCACAGGTAAAAGTAAAGACGCTCGCGACGCGCGAAGAGTCGCTCCTAGCCGCGGAGGATCTCGTCTCACACCTGGTTGCTGCGGCTTCGGCGCGCTGATCCCACAAGGACATCTGATCGCTATGCGGCGGGGTCGCTCGACTTCGCTCGGGATGACGGCGTTCGCGACTTCCTCTTACACTTACGCACCCTCAGAGGCACTCGACTCCTTTCGCCATGAATGGCACTTCTGGCGCATGAGCATCATCCAAGAGTTCAAAGACTTCATCAACCGCGGCACTGTGGTCGATCTTGCGGTCGGTGTGGCTGTCGGGGCGGCGTTTGGCCGGGTCGTGACCTCTTTGGTGGAAGATGTGATCATGCCGCCAATTGGGCGGATTCTTAGCGACCTGGACTTCAGCAATCTTTACCTGCCGTTGTCATCGAAGGTGCCGTACGGACTTCCTCCCAAAGACGCGCGCGCACTCGGGCCGATCCTCGCCTATGGGAACTTTCTCACCGTGGTGATCAACTTCATCATCATCGCCTTCTGCATCTTTCTCGTGGTGAAGGCGATGAACACCTTCAAGCGGCGCGAAGCAGCCAAGCCGGCGGAGCCAAAGGCCGATCCAAAAGACGTGCTCCTACTGCAGGAGATCCGAGATCTGCTCAAGGAAGGTAAGAAGTAGGAGGTAGGATTTAGGAAGTGGCGCTCGCTTCCTGCAAAACTCCAGAAGTCTGCTAGCGCGGGAGAAGCAAGAGCAGGAGAAAGAGTAAGACCTCCCGCTTCCGACCCATTGCCGAGCCGGCCCTTCCTTCCGTGTCAATCTGTGGCTAAACCCCTCGGCTGCGCCTCCAGCTTGTAGCCGACTCCGTGGACGGTGAGCAGACGCGCGTGGCCCTCTGCGCCGAGCTTCTTCCGGAGCTGGACGACTGTCTGATCCAGCGTGCGGGTGGTGCCGTAGTATTGGTATCCCCACACCTCGTTGAGCAGCCGGTCGCGCGAGAGGACTTCGCCGATGTGCTGATGGAAGAGCTCGAGCAGCTTCAGTTCTTTGGCGGTGAGCTTCTCGACCTTGTCGCCGCAGCGGATCTCGTAGCGCCGCGCGTCGATCACGGCGTCGCCGATGGTGAAATCAGCCAGCTCTGGCGCGCTGCTGGAGCGGCGGAGCAGTGCATGGACGCGGGCGAGCAATTCCCGCACGCCGAACGGTTTCGTGACGTAGTCATCGGCGCCGAGGTCCAGCCCCACAACCTTGTCCAGTTCCTGACCCTTCGCGGTGAGCATCAGGATCAGTGCGGCTGAACCTCCCGCCCGGAGCTGCCGGCAGATGTCGAAACCACTCAGCCCCGGCAGCATCACATCGAGGATGATCAGCGCGGGCCGGCAGGCTTCTGCGGCGGCGATAGCTTCGTCGCCGCGACTGCAAGGCGTCACCGAGAAGCCGTCGCTGCGGAGCACCTCCTCGAGGCCGAGCCGGATATTTGCGTCGTCTTCCACGACGAGGATCATCTTCATGACTGCGCCTCCTCGGGCAATAACGGCAGACGCAGCGTGAAGCTGCTGCCGCCGCCGTCGCGAGGCGTACAGAGCACGTCGCCACCATGCGCCCGGCTGATCTGTCGCGCCAGCGTGAGCCCGAGGCCGCAGCCCTGCACGCCGCTGCTCAGCGAGTCGTTAACGCGGAAGAATTGCTCAAACACTTTCTCCTCCATCCGCGGAGGAATGCCGGTGCCGCGATCATGCACCGTTAGCTCGGCGCACCCATCGGCGCGGGTCAGCTCCACCTTCACCTCTTTGCGCTCGGAGCTGTACTTCTCCGCATTTGAGAGAAGATTCAGGAGCACCTGCGAAATTGCATCCGCGTCGGCGTTCACCCGCACCGGGCCACGCGGAACGTCCAGGTCTACTGTAAAGCCGCTGCTCTCCAGCTGTGGTTGATAGGCAGCGACCGTGCCGCTGGTGAGTTCTGCCAGGTCAAGTTCTCTCATGTAATACTGCTTCTCACCGTGCTCGCCGCGGGAGAAATCGAGCACGTTATTGATCAGGCGCGTAAGTCTCGCGGCCTCACCCGCGATGATCCTTGAATAGGAGCGCTGCTTATCCGGCTCGTTCACCCGGCCCTCGGAGAGCAGTTCCGAAAACATGCGAATCGAAGTGAGCGGTGTCTTCAGTTCATGGGAGACATTGCTGACGAAATCAGTCTTCTGCCGCGCCAGCCGTACTTGGCGCCGCAGATCGGCGATGATCAACCCGCCGCCGGTGCTGATCGCCCCAAGCAACGTGACGATGAGCAGGGTGAGGGTCCAGCGGGTGGTGCTCGCCACCTCCGCCATTCGATTGGGGTGGAGGAGAAAAACTGCCGCCTCCCAGTGCGGCAGCGCATCCCCGACCTCGGCGCGGACGAAAGGATTCTTCCAGTCGCGCGGCGCGGCTGCGCCTGGCGTGCGCGCGACCGCCTGTCCGCTCTCGTCGAGCAAGACCAGAGTGGCTGCCTCGGCGTCGATTCGCGCGGCAGCGACGATCTGTTGCAGATCGGACCTCAGGCGCGGGAGGTCGAGCGAGGCGCCGAAGACGAGGTCCGGATCCTGGGGCGATCGATACCAGAGATAGACATGCAGCTGATTCTGCAGAAAGCGCGCAAGCGTCCCCTCCTCCGCCGCGCCGATGATCTGCTGGAACTCGGCTTCTCCACGAGGCACGAACTCCTCTTCCAAAGTTGCGCGCTCCTGCGGACGCCGGGTTTGCGCAGGAGCGCCGCCCTTCGTTTTGCTCTGAAAGAAGACCTGTTGCTGCTGAGGTGGCGCTGGCTGTTGACTCTGCTGCATCGACTTGCCAATCACGTTCGAAATGATGAGCTGCTCCCGGTTACTGAGGAATCGGCGGTTATCCGCCAGGAACTGCGCGGCGGGCGGGCGGTCGCCTCTCGCCGGTGCGAGCACCTGCCCTTGCAGCGTGACGGCAAAGCCGACACTCGCCGGCGCCCAGGCTGCCACGAGCAGCTCGTCGAAGGAGCGGGCGAGCACCCGCGGATCGGCTTTACCAAGGATCGCGCCGACCTGCAGGGCAAACTCCCGCTGCCGCTCAGCAAGGTAGGCATTCACCTCCGCAACGAGAGCGTCGGCCGCGCCGCGCTGAAGCTGCGCCTCCTGCTGCTCGACGACGAGTTGCTGCGCGCGCAAGGATCCCAGCGCAAGCCACGCAAGCGCGAGACTCGGCACGAAGACGGCCAGGAGGAAGAGCAACGCCAGCTTTTTCATCTCAGAGGAAACGGCAGCCGGCTCTCCATGGGGAGAACACCGGCTGCCGGCAGTCTAGGCAAGGAGGGGCGATGGCCGCAACGATCGCGTCAGCGGCGGACCAGCCCGTCTCCTTCCAGCGCGCTGTACGCATCTGCGGGAGCAAGGCCGAGCCACGGATCGGAACTCGGGGTGAGGAATAGCTCGGTGTATACCTTCTCGTTCAGCTCCGCGAGAGCGGCCGGCGCGGTGCCCGTGGCGAACCATTCGTGCAGGCGCGCATGCAGCACGAATTCATTGCGCGCGGTGTCCTCGGCGAGAGTCCGCTCAAATGCGGTGAGCGCCGCCTGAACAGCTTCCGAAGTTTTGTCGGCCGGCTGCTTGCTGGCGAAGAGGACCCGGCTGTTTGCATCGAGCGCGGCGGTGGGCGGGTAGGCTGCTGCGACCTTCGTCCAATCTGTGTCTGTGATACTCGACAGCTGCCGCAGCCGGTTCGTAGCTGCCACAAGCGGCATTTCAACAACGCGTTTGCTCTTGGCAAGCACACCCGCCTCGGCTGCGGAAAAGGCCCCCGCTGCGGGCGTGACGACCATCCGCCTCGTCGCCGCCTCAGCCACGCCGGCCTTCGCAAATGCGGAGCGACGCTCTTCATCTGCGGACAGCAACGTCTTTGCGTGATACTCCCGCAAATTGCGCTGGAAGCTCGACTCATTAAATGCGGCGAGGGTCCCAACAACCGCCTCCGTCCTCTTCAGCAGCGACAGAAATCCCGCCGGGCTATAGAGCCCCGGGAGCGCGTCGATTGGGCGACCGGTGGAGTCGAGCACGTAATGGATGCTATTCCCCGTAATCGTCCGCTCCATCGTGCGGCCGTCGCCGAAGTCGATGGTGATCTTCGGCACCGGGCGCACTGATTCCCAATGCAGGATAAAGTGGTCGCGCAGATAACCAGAGACGCTCTCATTGGCATAGAGCACGGTCCGGAAGAAGCGGCTATTGGCGCAGCTTCGCTCCTCATCGAGGCGGCCGAGCAGCCGGAGCGAGAGAATCGGTTTACCGGCTGCAGCGGCCGCGGCCTTCGCGCGCTCGACGTCGGTGAACCAGAACAGCTCCGAAAACGCCGCGTCCTTCTGAGCTGCTGTCGCGTCGATCAGCGCACGCAGGCGCTGCTGATCCGGTGAGCTGGTTCGCGGCGACTGGCGAATGGCGGCAAGGTCCGTCGCGAAGTGCTGCGTTAGAGCGGCGAGCCCATTCGGCCCCTGCTCCCGGAGCTGGGCGACCAGCTGATCGGTGGCAGCTCGATCGGCGGTCAGCGCAGCGCTGATCGAGCGGTCGAGGCCACTGGCGTCAGCGAAGGGAGTGAGAGCGAAGG
>DASVRY010000236.1:0-1721 GCA_036388395.1 Chthoniobacteraceae bacterium | reverse complement strand
GGGTGGGAGAGGTCACGGTGCGCGATAACTCAAGCCCTGCCGGAACGCTCACATGGGGGCCATCCTTTTTTGACGACGGCGTTGATGTCTATATCCAGTATTCTGTTCACACCGCCGATCAGCTGGATTTCTCGATGGAGTTGATCAAGGCCACGGACTTTGCCGCCAACCCGCTCGCATGGGGTGCGCCAGTCGTAATGACGACGGGCTATAATGACGGCAAGCTCGTCAAAGGCGACGGGTATTACTACCTGCTTGTAACTCCCGGCGGTTCGGTTGGCGCTGGCAATTCTATTGACCTCCTGCGCTCGGCTTCTCTTAGTGCGCCAAACTGGACGCGCGTGCGCATCAATGTCGGTGGAGATTGGGGAGATGCTCTGAACCCGTTCACCGAGTCGGTCTCCTGCGTCCGCCTCCCCGATGGCCGCTGGCAACTCTGGGGAAATAAAAGCTATAGCGCGGATGGCGTTCGTGCGAAAACGATCATCTCGGTCGGGACTGATCTGGAGGCGACCGCATTTAGCGCGCCGCAGGTGCTCTCGACGCAGGTGCGCGACGTGTTCTCGGGCGGGGTGATCCTCGTCGACCCTGCCGAACTGGTCTGGGAGTTGATCGAAGCCAGCCGCGCGCAATGGCAGGGAGCGGAGCAGAGCATCGTTGTGCGTGGCGTATCCATTTCCATCGCTGTCACGACCACGCTGTTCACTGTGCCAACTGGCAAGAAATTCGTTGCCACTGGCGCATCTGTGATCATCCAAACGCTGGTCGGCGCCGCTCCCGGAGGTTTCCAAGCACAGTTCATTCGTTCAAGCGACAACGGAAACATCCTCGGGACCGTATCTTTCATTAGGATGGAACAAGCGGAGCTTGCGGTGGGCCGGGTATCACACGCGCTGGAAATCGTGGGAAACGTCCCTATCGGCACATCGGCAGGCCTAGCCGCCAGTGCAATCGACAAGGTGCAGATCCAGATGCAAACGGACGGTGGCACATGGGGTGGCGGCAACTCCTGCACGGGCGACGTGATCTTGCGCGGCTACTTCATCTAATGAGCGCCGGATCCGATCTTCAGAAAGTGATCACCGACATGCTCGGTGGAGACGGTGCGCTGCGCGTCAGCGTTCCGGTGCTCGCGTTGCGCGATAAAGAGAAAAGCCTGGTCGCGCGGCTCGACAAGGCATCGGCAGATAAAGGGCTCTGCATATTTGTGCAGCCGCTCCTCCCACTGCGGGCCATGCAAGGCGTCCCGTTCGTCTTCTTCGAAGCCGCAGAGCTGCGCGTGCGGATCATTGAGCGCATGGAGAAGAACGCGAGCGGTGCCGACGCCTACGACCTCCTGGAGGATGTTGCGAACGCACTCCAGTGGCAGCCCACACTCGGAATCACCAGCGCGGTGACGAGCCGCATGGAAGCCGAGAGCGAGGACGAGGCGACTGCCCTGGCAGCGGTGGAAGCCGATTCACGTTTTGCCAACCTCTTCAAACTCAGGGGCATCGTCTCGCACCCGCTGCAGCTCGCCGGCCGGCCGTGCGAGATGCTCGACGATACGGAGAAGCGCGTCATCGACGTGCTCTTCGAGGCTACCTACCAGCTCCCGCCGCACCTCGCCTCCATTAGCTAGCACCTTCGACACTCAACTCTTTGCCTAACCTATGAACCGTCTCGGCCAACTCATTACCTGGAGCACGATCGCAGCTCCCCATCTCTTTAGCGGTGAATGC
>DASVRY010000235.1:0-4943 GCA_036388395.1 Chthoniobacteraceae bacterium | reverse complement strand
ATCGTATGAGGACCCACATAGGTCTTGTCTCCTCCCCAAAGAAGCGGCGGCTGAGCCTTCTCGATGCCAGGCTCTCCATTCCAGATCCAGTTATCTCCATCCACCAAGCCGTAGTGCATCAGTCGGCCGCCGAGCTGCGGGACGATTATCGCTTCGGTCCGACCGTTGCTGATCTGGAATGCGTCCAGCTCCCGCCACTTCACGGGCGTAACCCACATCCGCTCCCCCATCGCCTGGCCCACGAGGAGCGCTGAAACCAGCAGGCACGCCGCGCGAATGGATAGTCGTGATGTTCTCATGGGCAATACTTCCGGAGATTCAGGATGTTAGAAGCCGTCGAGTTCATAGAGCCAGTAAGGTTTGCCAGTCGGCTGCACGACAATATGTGGCCCAACTACATAGACCGTGCGTCCTTGTGGATACTTCGAGCGAATCGAAAAAGGCGGTGCACTCACGCGCTCGACCGCTTTGAAGCGATAGCCATCGCGGTGCCGCGGCACCTGGCCTTCCGCGATCCACTCCGAGACGAGATAGCTCTGGGGATCGGTGACCCTCACCTTGTAGTAAGGCTGCCGGATCGACGAACGGCCGAGCGGCGCGGTGACGCAACCACCAATGGCAATGGCGACGAGAGCAAGGATAGCGAGCCGGAGGAACTTCACGGCGCGGACCTTCGCAGGCGCAGCCAGCAAGCTCAAGCCCGGCCTTATTGCTGGCCGTGTTCGATCACGGGGGATTCGACAGCACCATAGAGGCCTTTTATCGCGTGGTGGAACGCCCCCGCGTTGGGTGGCCTCCTACTTCGATGTTCGATGTTGAACGTTCGACGTTCAGCGTTCAGCGCCGCAGGCTCTTCGAGGACGAGTGCGAGGAGGATGACGAGGGCGATTCACCCCGCCGCCTGCTCCCCACCCCGACCCGACGCTCAGCTCTACGTCAGGAGAGCCTTGCAAGATTCACCTTGCGGGAAGACGGAAGCTATCCTACCACTCGTCCCGGATGCGCGGAAATGCGCACCTCAGGGCCGCGCCGAGTCGCCGACGCAGCCTTGGCGGAGCCGCGGGCCGCGGGGATTCACTCCCTGCAGACCACGAGATGGCGACACTTGAACCAATAGAATCGGGTCGGCTCGCTGCTCCTCGTCGCCACCCCACCCAGTACCAGCCATCCAACTCCAGCAAATTCGTGTCAATGGTCGGATCCGCGCCCGCGAGGTGCGGGTCATCCTCGCTTCGACCGGTGAACAGCTCGGCGTCATGAAACTCTCTGACGCCATCCGCCACGCGCAAGGCCTCGGCCTCGACCTCGTCGAAGTCGCCCCAAACGCCCAGCCCCCCGTCTGCCGAATCGTCGATTACGGCAAGTTCAAGTACGAGACCTCCAAGCAGGAGAAGGAGAAAAAGCACTCCGGGAGCAAGCTCAAGGAAATCAAGTTCCGCGTGAACATTGATGACCACGACTACGAGACCAAACTTCGCCACGCTGAGGACTTCCTCGATAAAGGCAACAAGTGCCGTATCCAGCTGCAGTTCCGCGGCCGCGAAATGGCGCACCAGGAGCTCGGGATGCAGCTCATGATCCGGGTGAAGAACGATCTGGCCTCGATGGCCCAAGTGGAGACCGATCCGAAGCTCATGGGTCGTAACGTGACCATGACCCTCGCACCTCTTCCGTCGAACAAGCGGAAGCGTCGCTTCTCCGAGGACGGCGACGACCTGCCGCCGATGCCGGAAGACGACGAGAGCGACGACGATTGAGACGAGGTCGGAAGTAAGATCTAAGATCTAAGATCTAGGATCTAGGATTAGGAACGTCGGAGAGCCGCCTCGCTGCACCGAACGCACTTCCCTTTCGCGCGCACGTCATCCTCGGCGGAGCGCCGGTGGAAAGGCGGGCGCAGCGCAGTCGAAGGACCCCGTCGCTTTGGCGCGAAGTCCCGCCTGAAGTAGCTTGGCGTGTCTGCTCTGTGGCGGCGTTTCTCCGGACCTCCATGGGGTCCTTCGACTGCGCGCCCAAAGCGCCGTTCCGCCCAGGATGGCCGTGATAAGTCAGCTACGCCTCGCAAACCCGTCGATGGGATCAGGTGTTTTCGTCGAGCTCTGACCCTGCGCTCGGGTGAGGCGTCACTGCCGAACTCCGGGGAGCGCACTCGTCCCGAGTGCTGGTGCTGGCGTCCCGCCAGCACGAACTTTTCTCCACCGACGCCGGCAATCAGACGTCGAGCACGGGAAAACGCATTGCAGAACCGTGAACAACGGCATTGCAGCAAGTTCCGCCCAGAGGGTTCTCTTGCTCCCACCTGCTAGCACACTTGACTAGGCACCAGCTCTACGGCAATAGGAAGATCGAAAGCCGCTTCGGCCCGTGGGCACCGAGCACCAAGATTCGCTCAATATCCCCTGTCCGACTCGGTCCGCTGATGAACGAGATGAAGCTCGGCAGCTTCCCGCTATAGCGCGTCTTCAGCAGAGCATAAGCCGCCGAGAGATCGCTCACGAGCTGCTCGCGACGCGCAATCACGAGATGATGCGGCGGCAAAACGCTAAGCGCGCGGCCACCGGAACTCTGCGTCGTGACACAAACCGATCCAGTCTGCGCAATAAGCGCTTCGCATTCGGTGAGACCCGCATCGCACTGCTCCAGCGCCACCTTGTCGTAGCCGTCCCACACCCGCAGCAATTCGAGCGTCGACGGCAAAGCCCCGGCGACGGCGTCTGTGAGGGCACCACCATGCAGTGCCAGCCGTCCCCAGCTGTGCTCCTGAGCCAGCTCCCCGATCAACGCTGCGGCAGCTGCCGCGTTCTCGCAGTCATGGAATTCTGTCTTCAAAACCTGGCTTTGCCGGACGAACAGCGCATGCTGCTCTTCGTACGGCACGCCCACCGGCGGCAGCCATTTTTGAAACGAACCGCCTTCCCCCGTAGGACTCTTCGGCCCGTGCGAAAGATGACGTGGCGGAGCGCTCATCTGCAGCGCCTCGCGAATCCGTCCGAGCACCTTCTCGCGGTCGCCGCTCATGATTGCTTCTCCTTACGCTCGCGCATTTGATCGCGGAACGACTGCGGCGCAGCCTCCGGAAAGTCGCGGGTGCCGGTCCACGCCTGGAGCGGATCCACCGGAGTAGCATTCACCAGCGGATGCAGCTTCTGTGCAAGCGGCGCGATCTTCAGTGCCCAGCGGTAAAGTCCTGGCCGGCGCATAAGCCACGAGAAGCCACCCCACATGATCCGCTCCCACCAGACCGGCTTCCCCGCGGCTGCGTTGCGCCGGTTATGCAGGAGGTGATGGTGAATATCGATCTTCACCGGACACGTCTCCGTGCACGCACCGCAGAGCGACGAAGCGCCGGAAAGATGCTTCCAATCCTGCAGCCCGCGGAAGTGCGGCGTGATCACCGAACCAATCGGCCCCTGGTAAGTGGTGCCGTAGGCGTGACCGCCGATGTTTTTGAAAATCGGGCAGACGTTCAAGCACGCCCCGCAGCGGATGCAGTGCAGCGCGTCTCGTTGCTCCGGGTCGGCGAGGAGGCGCGTGCGATGATTATCCAACAGCACCACGTGGAATTCCTCCGGCCCATCAATCTCGCCCGGCTGACGCGGGCCGCCATACATCGAATTATAACAAGTGAGGTGCTGCCCGGTGCCGGCCGTAGCTAACATCGGCAGCAGGAGCGCGAGGTCAGTTAGCTTCGGCACGATCTTCTCGATGCCTACCAATGCCACATGAATCCGCGGCAACGCCGTTGTCAGCCGCGCATTTCCTTCGTTCTCCGTGATCGAGATCATCCCCTCATCCGCGACGATGAAGTTGCCGCCGGAAATACCCATATCCGCCTTGATATACTGCCCGCGCAGAAATCGCCGCGCGATCATCGTCAGCTCCTCGGGGCTGTTCGTCTTCTCCGATCCGAGTTCCCGCTCAAAAAGCGCGCTGATTTCATCCCGCTGCAGGTGCATGCACGGGAAGACGAAGTGATACGGCGGCTCGTTCATGAGCTGCTGGATGAACTCACCCAAATCGCTCTCGACCACCTCATAGCCGGCGGCGATCAGTGCAGGATTCAGGTGAATCTCTTCACTAGTCATCGCCTTCGACTTGATGATCGACTTCACCCCCTTCTCCCGCGCGAGATTCAGAATGTACTCACGCGCCTGATCACTGTTGCTAGCCCAGAACACCTTCCCGCCGCGTGCGGTGAAGTTCCGCTCGAACTCCTCGAGGTAGTCCGCGAGGTGATTTACTCCTTCGTATTTCACCGCTGCCGCCGCATTCCGTGCGGCCTGCCAATCCGTGAACGTCGCCTTGGTCTCGTCGCGCTTCACCTCGTAGCCGGATAACGCCCGGCGCACAAACGTCCGGCGCGGCTCATCAGCCGTCGCTACGTCCGCATCATGATGGAACTGCTCAGTCGTCGCGCTCATCGGCTTGCGAGGACCTCCGCCAGGTGCAGGCTCTTCACGACACGCGGGCTGTTCCGGTCAAGGTAACCCTGAATTTGCATAAGACAGCTCGAGTCGTTGCTCACCACGTATTCCACTTCCGCACCGAGGATGGAGTTGCACTTCACCTCCGCCATTGCAGTGGAAATCTGCGGATACTTGACAGCGAACATACCGCCAAAGCCGCAACACGTCTCGGCTTCGCTCATTTCAACCAACTCGAGACCTTCCACGGCCTTGAGCAGCTCGCGCGGCGCTTGTTTCGTCCCGAGTTCGCGCAGTCCGTGGCAGCCATCGTGAAAGGTCACCTTGCCATCGAACTTCGCGCCTACATCGCGGACGCCGAGCTTGTTCACGAGAAAGTCGGAGAACTCATACGTCTTCGCCGAAAGCGCCTTCGCCGCCTCCTCCTGCGGCGTGCCGTGGAAAAGCTCTGGGTAAAAGACCTTGAACATCGCCCCGCACGAGCCGGACGCGGAGACGATCACCTCCGCATCGCGAAAG
>DASVRY010000234.1:0-4402 GCA_036388395.1 Chthoniobacteraceae bacterium | reverse complement strand
TGATCGGTGTCCTTGCAGATAAAGTGCTTTTCTCTCCCTGGGAGCGGTTTCTCCATCGGCGATGGGGCACGGTGAAGGGGTGACGCGGATTACGCGTTGGGGTTTGCGAGTTCTGGCGCAGGCCCTCGGACGCGTTGTGTTGTTTTTGCAGTGCCGATATTCATGGTTGGCACTACGAAAGCGCCGCTGCTAGAACACGCCGCCATGCGTCTCCTTGTGACCGGCGGCTGCGGCTTTATCGGCAGCAATTTCATTCGTTACGTCCTGCAGCATTACCGGCCAGCCATGCTGACCAATGTGGATGCGCTGACCTACGCCGGGAATCTCGCCAACCTGGACGGCGTGGCGCAGGAGTACGGGGAGCGATACGAGTTTCTCCACGCGGACATCGCGGATACGGACAAGATCGATAAGCTGATGTCACAGCATCAGTTCTTCGCGGTGGTCAATTTCGCGGCCGAATCACACGTCGATCGATCGATCGATTCCCCGCAGAACTTCATCCACACGAACGTGGTCGGCACGGCGATGCTCCTCGACTGCGCCCGGCGCCACGGTGTCCGCCGATTCGTGCAGATTTCGACGGACGAAGTCTACGGCTCGCTCGGGCCAGAGGGGAAGTTCACCGAAAACTCGCCGATCCAGCCGAGTTCGCCTTATTCGGCGAGCAAGGCGTCATCCGATCTGCTCGCGTTGGCCTGCCATCACACGTACGGCCAGGAGGTGGTGATTACGCGGTGCTCGAACAACTACGGCCCGTATCAATTCCCCGAGAAGCTGATCCCGCTGATGATCGTGAACGCACTCGCCGATAAACCACTCCCAGTTTACGGCGATGGCTTGAACGTCCGGGATTGGATCCACGTGGAGGATCACTGCGCAGCCATCTTCGCCGTGCTGCTCGATGGCAAGCTAGGTGAGGTTTACAACGTCGGTTCCGACGGCGAGATGCGGAACATCGACGTGGTGAAGCTGATCCTCGATCACCTCGGCAAATCGCACGATCTGATCACCTACGTCACCGATCGGCTCGGCCACGACCGTCGTTACGCGATCGATTCCTCCAAGATGCACACGCAGCTCAAGTGGAAGCCGCTGCATCAGCACGAACAGGGGATCCGCGATACCATCGATTGGTACGTGGCGAACCGCGCCTGGTGGGAGCCACTCCTCAAGCAATGAAGATCGTCGTCATCGGGAGTGGCGGACGACTGGGCGCTGCCCTCTGTCGGGAGTGGAGCGCGGCTGGCGATGAAGTCGTCGGCTTCAACCACGCGTCTCTGGATATTGGCGACACCGACGCGTTGTATTCCACACTCCAACCGCTGGAGTTCGATGTGCTGGTCAATTGCGCGGCGCAGACCAACGTCGATCGCTGCGAAGCGGAAGTGGAGGAGGCGTTTCGGCTCAATGGAAATGCGCCGATCGATCTCGGCGACATTTGCTACGGCAAAGGTGCGCGCTTCATCCACATCAGCACAGACTACGTCTTCGACGGTGCGAAGAATTCCCCTTACACCGAAGAGGACGAGGCGAAGCCGATCAGCGTCTACGGTCACTCGAAGAAGGCTGGCGAAGATGGAGCGCTCACGACCACGCACGGGCAGGCGCTCGTGGCGCGGGTGTCGTGGGTTTTCGGTCCCGATCGGCCGAGCTTCATCGATGGCGTTCTAACCCGCGCACGCGAGCACGAGCAGGTGGAGGCGATTGCCGACAAACGGGCCGTACCGACGTACACAGCCGATATCGCGGCATTGCTCCGGCCCTTCCTTGGCGACAACAAGGAGGGGGGACTGCTCCACCTGTGCAACAGCGGAGAGTGCAGTTGGCAGGAGTATGGCCAGTATGCGATCGACTGCGCACTGGCCGCCGGAGTGGAGATGAAAGGCCGCACGGTAGCTCCGCTGGCTATGGCTGATCTCAAGAGCTTCGTCGCGAAACGCCCTCCTTACACGGTGATGGCGACGGAAAAGCTGACACGTCTGGTTGGGAGCGCGCCCCGAAGTTGGCAGGCTGCGGTGGAAGATTACGTGAGGAGTTCGTGGGCACCGCGCCTCGGGCGCGGGTAGGGGGAACGGGCGTCCGCTGTCTCTGGACGGCTGCGGGATCGGAGCCCCCCCGCATCAGCGCCTTTGATTCTAGTAATTACAGATTTCCATAAAGCCGCGGAGCCGGATTGAGCCGATACTCAAGCGAACACAATCATCGTTTGACCTCGCTCCTCTCACACCCCGTCGGCCACATGAATTCACCTGCGCAATCGGCACCAGTTCAGCCGCTCCGCCTTTTAGTGGTGGATGATGAACCATCAATCCTTGAGGTGCTTACTATGTACTTCACCGACGACGGGCATACCGTCGGCACCGCCCGCGACGGGGAAGATGGGCTACAGGCGTTCATCCACGGCGAATGGGACGTCGTGCTCACCGACCGCGTGATGCCTCACCGGAGCGGTGACCAGCTTGCCGCCGAGATCCGCAAGATTGATCCCTCAATCCCGATCATTCTCGTTACCGGTTTCGCGGATCTTACCTCCGGCGCAGCAGGCAAGAGCCCATTCGCCAGCGTCGTGCGGAAGCCGTTCACACGGGAGTCGCTTCGCGCAGCCATCGCGCACGCTGCGCATCTGCTCGCCGCTTGCTGATTTCGAGGGGGAGGCCACACTCCCCTATGGGGAGGGCTGCCGCCTGACGCTACTTCTTCTCGAAGAGCGGGAGAAATTCGGCGTAGCCAAACTCCTCGAGCTTTGCGACGGGGACGAAGCGCATCGACGCCGAGTTCATGCAGTAGCGAAGCCCGGTTGGCTTCGGTCCATCGGGGAAGACGTGTCCGAGGTGCGCGTCGCTCTTTTTTGAACGCACCTCCACCCGCACCATGCCGTGCTCGTGGTCTTCTTTCTCCACGACGGCTTCCTTCTTCAAGGGCTGCCAAAAGCTTGGCCAGCCGGTGCCGGAATCAAACTTGTGGATCGAAGCAAAGAGCGGCTCACCGCTGATCACGTCGACATAAATGCCCGGCTCCTTGTTCGCGTTGTACTCGTTCCGGAAAGGCGGCTCCGTCCCGTTTTGCTTCGTGACCCGGTATTGCTCCGGAGTGAGTTTTTGGCGAAGTTCGGCGTCGGTCATCTTGGTGAGATCTTCAGGTTTGGTGACGGTGTTCTTACTATTGGTCTTCTGATCACTCCCTTCGCAGCCAATGGGTGCGAGAGCGAGCAGCGTGAGAAGGGAAAGAGCAGAGCGTTTCATCGTGAGGAGAGATCGGGCGCAGGTATGACTCGGGACGAGCTGGCACGTTCAATTCACGCGCTTCATGCGGTCCATATCCACACGTCCTTCAGCTTCGTTCCGGAGGCGGGTTCGGACGCTTTTCCAGCCCTTGGCGACGCTCACCGCGACGGCAAACGCCGGCACCAGCGCGAGGAGCTTGAGTTGCATCGGAAGCACGACGAGGACGAGCAGCACGGCCATTCCGAGCAATCCGCAGAAAGTCGAAGCACGGACGATGAAGGCGCGTTCCCTGGGGCTCTTGCACTGCTGCAGATTGCGGTAAACGACCACGCCACACCAGACGAGCAGCCCGAGCAGCAGATAAAGCAACACCCTCATACAGAATGCCCGGACCGGGAGAGCGCACGGGAGCAGGGGAGATCGAGATGGGGTGAGATCACAGAAAGCGCGAGCAGCAGGTCCTCCACAGAACAGCCCCTCCCGTGCAGGCGCAAGTTCCTTCGCCGTAGCTCGGCTGACGGCACAGACCAGGCGAGAGCTAACGAGCGGCTCGCCAAGCTACGCTCTCATGCCGCAGGATTCCCGGAATGAAGCTCCTCCCGCTCTTTCTTCTGCTACTCGTCACCGCCGCGGCTCCGCTGCGCGCAGCCGACGTGTTCGAGCCACGCGTCTTCAAGGCACCTGATGGTCAAAGCATTCCCTACCGGTTGCTAAAGCCGAAGGATTACGATTCGCAAAAGAAGTATCCTCTTGTGCTGCTCCTTCACGGTGCGGGCGAGCGCGGAACGAACAACGAGAGTCAGCTCACGCATGGAGCTGGCGCCTTCGCCAAAGACGATGCACGGGCGAAGTTCCCAGCCTTTGTCGTGGTGCCGCAATGCCCGCCAGAATACCGCTGGGTCGAGGTCGACTGGACGAGTCCGGATCCTCATCAGCCGGAGGAAATCAGCATTCCGTTGAAGCTTGCGCTTGGTGCCCTCGAGGAGGTGCAAAAAGAATTCAGCGTCGACCCGGACCGCCTCTACGTGACTGGGCTGTCGATGGGTGGCTTCGGCACCTGGGATGTCATCACCCGCTTTCCAGAACGCTTCGCCGCTGCTGCTCCCGTCTGTGGAGGAGGGGACAAACGGAAAATCGGCCGCGCCAGTAAAGTGCCGGTGTGGGCTTTCCACGGT
>DASVRY010000233.1:0-7298 GCA_036388395.1 Chthoniobacteraceae bacterium | reverse complement strand
ATCCAGCCGGTCCAGCTTGGTCGCGAGCTTGCCGCTACCGAGGAGCACGCCGGCAGGGGTCACATCCTTGAGTTTCTGCACGTTCGTGCGCAGGTCCCCAGTGATGTGCTGGCTGTTAGTCCACGGGAAGTTCATTCGGGTGGACGACACACGTACTTCCGCTTGGCCTCCAGCTTGACCGCCCAGTCGCGCATCGCCGGCGGCGCCTTCTCGTCGCCGCGAGCGACCGCCGGCCAGTAGCCCTCCATCATCTCGTACGTGACGCGGCCCCAAAGCATCGCCCCGCTGTCGTCCATAAGGCGGGTGAAGAAAGCGTGCGTCTCCTCGTCGGCGATTCCCTCCCGGTGGTCGACGCAGCCGTCCAGAGTGACGTTGAGGCTGAAGGTTAGAAGTCCCATGTGAGCTTACCCCGAGTTGCGCGTTCCGCTGCATTGTCGCTTCTCGACGCGTACCGCGCAGCGGCTAACGGCACAAGATCAGCGACACGCGTCCCAGGCGCGACTACTGGGTAGTAGGTCTGCGGGAAGCAGCAGGCCTGACCGACCGGGGCGACTAGTTAGGCACCTTCGGGTCGTGTAATCTCGCGAACGTGAATCGTAATCTGTCCGTCGGATCCTCGTCGGACATCTGTGATTTCAAACCCTCGCGAACCGTCTCTTTCGAGTGTCGCTCCTTCTGGTGGAGGTGGAATGGTGGGTGGGTAGATTGCTACAATACGGATGGGTTCCTCTTGCCCGGTCGTGCGCATCACGGCGCGGTCGGGGCCGCTAGCGGTGACGGTAAAAGTGCCAATGAGGTATAGGCGGTCCGTAATGCTGCCGCCCGCCAACTGGGCGGCTTCAACGTCTTTCAGCGGCTTACCTTGCGGAAGTTGGCCTGCAGCGTAGAGGCTCCAATCCCCGCGTGGTGTGGCCGACGGTAGCTGCTGTGCCACAATATCTGACGCCATTATCGCGGAGAGTAACAGGGAAATGACTGTCTTCATGGCTTGAGTTTTCAGAGCTTAATTTCCGAAGCTTTGGCAGAAACAAAAACCGGTTCGGAAGTTCCTCGTAAGATCCGCATAGCGAACGTCTACTGGTTCCAAAGCCAGCCGTCACGCAATCCCTTCGCTGCCGAGCGAGTCCCATAGCGGCGCAAGGTCCTCATCTTCCAGAACCGCCTGACGAAACCTCGGCTCTAGCTCAAACGCGCCGCGTAGCCTCTCCCTCGCAGCATCGAGGTTGCCGAGCCGGCATTCGTAGCACGCGAGATTGTAGTGGAGAATCGCCTCCTTCGGGAGGAGTGCGAAGGCACGAAGAAGAACGGCTTTAGCAGCCTGGACCGACTCCGCGCGCCTTGTGGCGAAGGCGAGTGACACTCACCATTGCACCTCGCTGGGATCATGCTCGTTCAGCTTCGCCGCCACGAACTGCATTAGCTCCCATCTCTTCAGGCCATTGTAGATCAGCAGGCGAACTGCCAGCACTTCGGCCAACTGCCGCACGCCAGGCTCGATGTTCTCCAGCTCCTCTTGCGCATCGAGATACATGCCAAGCTCCGCGTATCCCTCAACAACGGTGAGGTGTTGGCGATCTTCGACTTCTAGCGGCATCTCGGAAGCCTCCGTCATGCGACCCCTATGACACCAATCCGAAAAACCGGAACTCCAAGATGAGCCAGGCAAGAGCGAGGAGCACCAAACCAGCGATCACCCACCGCCGCCTCCTTCGCCGCACGTCCGGTATTTCCGGCTGATCTCCCTGCCGCATCTCGCGAAAACCTCGAAACATCTCCCGCGACTTTAGGACTTGCTGTCGCGCCCTGCAATCTTGGAGGCGAGGCCGCGTTGCGGTCTCACAATTTAGCGTTCCGGGTGAGGGCGACTGAGCCGCGCGGGCTAATCGGCTTGAGGCCTCAGGTGGAAAGTCCGCGTGGACGTGTTTTCGAACCAAACACACCGAAAGCAGGATTTTCCCTCTTCTCCTTGAGAGGATGAGACAACAGTCATTTCGGGGCCACCAGACTTCAAGACTACTACTTTGCCGAGCTTGAAGGGGGACGCCTCGCTCATGTGTTAAATCTGCTTCAGGGCTGCGGCTGGACCATGCGAATTTTACTCCTCCTGCATTGGGTCACGCCCTGAATTATGGCGTGGCAGTCCGAAGACTGTGAAAAGCACCAGTTCTTGCTCCGCACATCTGCCCGAAAATGCCGACGCTCGTCCTTTCCCAGAAGCCTATGTCTGCTCCGGCAATCCCTCCCTCCCTGAGGTTAGATCGCAGCAGGCTTCCTCCGGTTCGGATGATGGGCGGGGAGCACTCCTTAACCTGTCCGAGCTGTAACTTTGTTCTCGCAGTGATGGTCGATCCTCACGACCTCCTCTTAAAGGAGTTGAAGTGCCCCTGCTGCAAGGTCACAAGCTGGCTTCCATCCTACAAAGAAGGGGAGTAACGCATTGCCCCCTCCGACTTGCAGACTGATGACGGCGTTGGCCGAACAGACCACAGAGGCAGGCTTTCACAAGTATCTTCGTGTTGCAAGATGCCTTGGTAATCCATCCTACGAAGGTGGTCCTTAGCCCAAAACCACATCTGAGCACGTCGCTCTGCCGGAAGTGAAAGGAAGTCGGGGCGCAAATGCTGCACAACTGCCAGCAGTGATGATCGTGGATGCGAGTCGAGGAACTCACATCCTTCTATGAGGACTCGGAGCTGTGTCGCTCCTTGCTGCTGGTTCGAGGTGCTGTTTCTCGGAGTCTCTCTCCTGCGCACGCGGGGTCTGCCCTTATCCTGCGACCGGTCTCAACGCTCGCTTGGTGCGGCCATGAGCACCTCGAGCGCGCGGAGCATGGCGGCACTGCGCGATTCGAGGCCGAGCTTCTCTAGGATGTTGCAGACGTGCTTCTTTGCAGTCGCATCCGAGATGCCGAGGATGCCGGCGATATCGGGAGAGCTCTTGCCTTGCGCGACCCAGAGGAGCACTTCGGCTTCACGCTCCGTGAGGCCGAGCGTGCGGAGAGGCGCGGGAGAGGAAAAGTCGGGCTTGGTCGCTGCACGCTCACGGACTCGACGCTCCAGGGCGCTCACCCGCTCCAGGCGGACGCGGACGGAATCGAGCAGGTCGCTCTCGCTGACAGGCTTTGTTAGGTAGTCGTCCGCCCCGAGTCTCATGCCGGTGCGCTGCTCGATCTTGTCGCCCTTTGCGGTGAGGAAGATGAAGGGAATGCCCGCGGTTTCGTCGTCCTGACGGAGCGCCTCGAGCACGCTATAGCCGTCGAGTTCGGGCATCATCACATCGCAGAGGATCAGGTCCGGCTTTGCGGTGCGGATTGCTTCCAGCCCGGCTCGGCCATCGTGCGCAGCGGCGACTTCGTAACCGTTCAGCTGAAGCATCAGCGTGAGGTTTGTCCGCATCTGCGGCTGGTCTTCGATCACGAGCAGCTTCTTCATTTTCGTTTCCTCGGAGCGGCCTTCTTGCGTCCGGTTTCGAAGAGCGGCAGCCGCACCGTGACACGGGTGCCCTGGCCGACTTCGCTCTGGAGATCAATAGTGCCGCCGTGCAGGTCGACGCAACGTCTCACGATCACAAGGCCGAGCCCGGTGCCCGCGATCTGCCCGACATTGCTGGCGCGCTGGAAGGCTTGGAAGATCTTCGGTAGATCGGCGGCCGGAATGCCAACCCCGCGGTCGGCCACGACTAGGACCGCATTTTGGCCATCGCGCGCCACTTCGAGGCGCACTGGTTCGCCAGCGGGGGAGTATTTCACCGCGTTGGAGAGGAGGTTGCCGAGGATGTGGCGGAGCAGCGCTTCATCGCCGCTGGTCGGCACCGACTCCGCAAGCCCGTCGAACTCGATCGGGCACCGGTGCTGTGTGGCGGAGTGCATCTCATCCACGAGGCGCACACACAGTTCTCGGAGGTCGATCGGCGCGGGCGCGAACCGCATTTGCCCGCCCTCCACTTTCCCGAGCAGCAGCACTTCGTCGATCATCTTGCTCATGTGCTTTGTCGAGCTACAGATGGCGGTGAGCTGCTCCTCTCGGACATTAGGTCCGAGGCGTTCGAGATGGTTCTTGAGCAACTCGGCGGAGGAAAGAATCACCGCGAGCGGAGTGCGAAATTCGTGGGAGACCATCGACACGAAGGAGCTCTTCAGTTCGGACAGTTCTTTTTCCTGGGCGAGGGTTTTAAGCAGCTCCTGCTCAGCGTTCTTGAGCTGCGCATTTGCGCGTTCGAGTTCGATGGTGCGCTGCGCGACCCGATGCTCGAGTGAGGTGTTCAAGTCGCGGATCTCCATCTCGGCGCGCTTGCGCTCCGAGATTTCGCGCCAGATGACGAAGAGCAGCGGATGCGCCGCCACTTCTTCAATCACCGTGAGCGTGATCTCAGTGGGAAAAGTGGAGCCGTCGAAGCGGCGGTGCGTCCACTCGAAGCGCGCAGTGCCACGTGCCATTAGTTCCTCCTGAACCGCGCGGGCCTTGTCTTCCGACCGTTCGCCGTCGGGTTGCACCTCCGGTGAGATGTCCCATGGAGCCAAGCCGATCAGCTCGCCTTTCGAACTGCAGTGCATCAGCGCCACGCAAGCCGCATTACAATCGATGAAGCGCCACGTCTGCAGATCGAGCAACTGCATCGGATCGGTTGAGCGCTCAAAGAGCAGGCGGAACTTGTTTTCGCTTTCACGCAATGCGCGTTCCATCGTCCTCCGCTCCGTGATGTCGCGCCACACAGTGACGACGAGCGGGCGATCGCCGAGCTGCACCGACGTGAGCACGACTTCGACAGGCACTTCGCTGCCATCGATCCGCAGATGGATCCACTCGAATCGACTCGTTCCGTCGCGGATGACGTCGTCGATCAGTGCATTGGCCTTCTCCGCAGAGAGCTGGCCATCCGGCTGACGCTCGGGAGATAACTGCCATGGATGAGCGTCGAGTAGCTCGCGCTTCGACCGGGCTCGGAGCAGTCGCACGGCAGCGTCATTGCAATCGACGAAGGTAAAGGTGTTGCTATCCAGCAGGAGGATCGCGTCCGACGAGCGCTCGAAGAGCAGCCGAAACACCTCTTCGCCCAGCGGCGCCGACGCGCTAAGCACTGGCGGGGCGGCATTGAGAGAGCGGGTCGGCATCTGTGGCGAAACGGATGCACATCTTGACCATCAGGGGCGCCGCGATCAAGCGCTCAGCCCGCGCGCAATACTCCACATGGAGCATATCCAAAAGGCTTACTTGGATCGCTCGCGGACCTCTACGGACTGCTCCTTTCGCACAATTTCCTGAAGCACCGGAGACGCAGAAGCTTGGGAACCAAAAGCAACCATCTACTGAGCATGAACAACTACTCCATCATTGAAACTCTTGAAGCCCGAATCGCCCCAGCGGCCGTCCTTACTCTAACGGACGTAGACGGGGACATCGTTACCATCACGAGCAGCAAAGGCACTGACGCCCAACTCGACAAGGCAGTGCAACGCTTGGATAAGGGGAGCGTTGGCGGCGTGGAGATCGTCTCCATCGCATTGGATAAAGACGGAATCTTTGAAGGCACGGACCTCTCGATCGTCGCCAAACGCGGGCCGAGCGGTGGAGATGGGCTGGTCAATGTCGGTCGCATCGATGCCGCCAACGACTTCCTGGACGACTTCGATGCAGGGCGAAATCTTGGCCGGATCTTTGTGGACGGCAACCTGAAGGACTTCGACGCCGGCACCGGCGCGGCAGACTCGAAGGTCGAGAGCCTGAGTGTCCACTCCACCTCTGGCACCGCCGTCTGGAACGTGAACGCCAACATCGGCACATTCGCCGTAAAGACCGACCTGCGGGGGGTGCAGATTGATCTCACCACGACCTTCGACATAGGGAAGGTGAAGATCGGCGGCTCGCTCGTCGGCGAAGTTTTCAAATTGACGGGCGTGATCCGGGCCGCCGATATCGGCTTGGTAAAGATTGGCGGCGATGTCGTTGGCGGCTCAGGAACCAGCTCGGGCTCAATTCTTTCGAAAACGATCGGCTCACTACGCATCGGCGGCTCACTCGAAGGGGGCGCAGGGGGTTATTCCTCCCATTTCTACGCCAACAAAGTGGGCTCCGTCTCGATTGGTGGTTCACTTCTCGGCGGCACGGGCGCGCACAGCGGCGGGATCGATGCTTCAAAGCTCGGAAAGGTAAAAATCCACGGGGATGTTCGCGGTGGTGGTGGAGTCGAGAGTGGGTTGATTGGCGCTCATTATGGCATTGGCGGTGTCACCATCGGGGGAGATCTGGAAGGCGGGAGCGGCGGGCATTCAGGACAAATTAGAGCCGGGAGCGATCAAATAGCTGGTGGTATTGGCCACGTTGATATCGGCGGCTCGATCACGGGTTCGGCCAGCTACTCAGGTTCACTGAGTGCCTTCGGCGACATCGCATCCGTGACGGTCGGTCACGACCTGAAGGGCGGCAGCGGGGTGTTCAGCGGGACGATTAGGACAGGAGAGACACTTGGTCCGGTGAGGATCGGCGGCTCCGTCCTTGGCGGTGAGGCTATGTTCACCGGCACGGTCTCGGGTGGTGGGGGTATTAAGTCTGTCCTTATCGGTGGCGATCTGCAGGGAGGCTCGGTGGCGGACGCGGGGATGATCATCGCCGGGGTTTCGCTTTCAGGCTGGTCGGGCGCCCAAAGTGAACCGCTCGGACCTGTAAAGATCAAAGGCAACCTCGTGGGCAGCGCCGCCGCGCCAGTTTCCATCGTCGCCACCGGCAACACAGATATTGGCAAGCCTCTTCCCGTAGCCATCAAGAGCCTTACCGTGAAGGGTAACGTGGAGTTCGCGCGGGTCCTGGCTGGTCACGATCTTCTCGGGCCGACGAGCGGCGACGCTGGTATTGGGGCGGTAAAGGTGGCGGGAAACTGGACCGCTTCCATACTCGCCGCGGGGGCTAACGCTGGAGGAGATCAGCGCTTTGCCACGCCTGATGACGTAGTGATTGCGGGCGGTAATGGCCCTGAACTCTTCTCGCGGATCGCCAGCATTACTATCGGCGGAAAAGTGGGGGGCACTCCGGCGTCCGGCGACCATTTCGGATTCGTGGCCCAGGAGATTGGTTCCCTGTCAGTGGCTGGCACGCAAATCCCGCTGAAAGTGGGACGGAGCAACGACAACGTTGGCCTCGTCGGCGCGAAGTATGAACTCGGCTCGACCGGTGACTTCACCGCGAGGGAACTCGCCTGATCATGCTCTCGGCGAGCTCGCGCTGTGTCTTGGACCACATGGGCAGGTCGATCAACCGCTTGGCCCGAGCGCAATACTCCGAAAGACGTAGTCAAAGCGGCGGCTC
>DASVRY010000232.1:0-6966 GCA_036388395.1 Chthoniobacteraceae bacterium | reverse complement strand
GTGGCCTTACTTCTTCTCGACGATCCAGATGTTGCGGTAGAGCACTGGATTCCCGTGGTTCTGGAGTTGGATGGGACCCGGTTCCGGCCCCTCGTTGCGACCCGCCGAAGTCGTTGTCCCATCGACTTCCACCTGATCCTGGACGAGCACGCCATTCAACTTCACGGTCATCACCGCATTCTTGGTCTTGGTGCCGTTCGCGTCGAACCTGGCTGCCTGGAAGTCGATGTCGTAGGTCTGCCAGGTCAATGGCGGGAAGCACATATTGAGGCGCGGCTTGGACTTGCTATAGATCCCACCCGCTTCGTTGCTCTCTCCGCTCGTGCCAAAGGAATCGAGCACCTGGGCTTCGTATCGATCCTGCAAATAGATCCCGCTATTTCCCCGCGCCTGCCGTCGTGCCGTGGGCATGAATGGCGTCCGGAACTCGGCGTGCAGCGTGCAGTCTCCGAAGCTCGCCTTCGTCTTTGTGCCACCTTCGAGGAGCCCATCCTTCGTGACCTTTCCGCCCTCCCAAGCCTCTGCCGCCGCCCCGCTGAAGAGAACGGTGGCACCCGCCGGAGGTTTCGCCCCCAAGGTGGGGCTCTCCCGAAGGGTCTTCTTTAGCTCCCAAGTATTGCCATCCTCGCTCTTCGCGACGAGCACGCCTGCCGTGATGGAGCCGCTCCAACCGTTCTGGTTAAAAGTGATCTTGTCCCCTTCCCGCGCGGCCTCGACTTCCACCTTCTTCTCAAACTCCTCCACTGCGCCCGGCAAGCCGCCGCTGAAGCCAATGATGCGAAACTTACCCTCGCCCAAAGCAACCACCTGCGCGCCGCAGTTTTCGCCGACGTATTCTCCTTGGACGGCGTAGTCAGGGCCTGCGTCCGCAGGATTGATAAAGGTCGGAAATTCCTCCGCAGCGAAGGAGGAACCTGCGAGCACGATCAGAAAAGCCGGAGCAAAGAGGCGGGGTGACATGGGGGGATGAGATACCCTGTGCCCCGAAGGCTGGAAAGGGCGAAGTGCCCTGGCACAAGCAGCTGATAAGGCCACATCTTCCCTGCTCCGCCGTGAAAACCGGTTTTAGACTGAAGCCCGTAGGAAGAAGGCGCCAGTAACAGGGAGCGCATGGTTGTTCTTGCCCGCTGCAAAACTCCCGCTAAAGTCGTCGAACCCTGCGGTTCAGGGTGCCGGAGCTTCTCTGGCCAAATCACGCACTCGTAGCTCAACTGGATAGAGCGCTGCCCTCCGAAGGCAGAGGTTATGGGTTCGACCCCCGTCGAGTGCACTTCCCGGCTCCCGCTGCCAAGACTCTCACTAATGATCCGAACTCTCATCCATGAGAGGAAACGCTCTCACTCTTGTGAATCCAAGTGGCGTCTTTACGAATCAGAGAGGGAACCGGCAGAGCCATAGAGGAGCAGCTATTCGCCTTCAGATTGCGATTCATAGGAACCATGAAACCGCATCTACTCTTCCTATCCTCGCTGGCGGCGAGTGCCGCGCTCACCTTCTCCTCCTGCGATCAGAAAAAGCCGACGACCGCCGGGCCGGGAACTCAGCAGCAAGCTGCCGGGAGCCACGGAAACGGACACGAGAGCACGGGGACGAACAGCGCTGGTGGGACTGACAATGCGTCGAAGTAAACGGAATCGCCGACCCTGATTACTCCCCCAGCCCCGGGAGCCTGGCGACTGCGGCGGGCCAGCACTATGGCTGGCCCGTCCGCGAGCCGCTGCAAAAAGCCTTACCGCTCGTCCTCAAACCAGCTGACGATCTTGAAGTCGCTGATCAGGCCTCCTTCGGCCAGCGCCTCGTCGTAATGAACTGCCTGCACACCCGTCATTGAGACATTGTTCCCCACGAACGCGCCGAAAATGTTGTCCGTACTCCCGCCACCTGCCATGGCGATGTTGTAGTTCGGTGCATAGACCGCACCGCAGAATCCCCCATTCCCGCTGATGGAAATGTTTCCATAGGCGATCGTGCCGTCGGCGTTCTTCGGCCGATTGCAGCCGTAGAATTGAAGATGAAGCGGTGAGTTCGGATTCGAGAAACCGTTCCCGGAGACGCTCGCGTCGCCCACGACGAAGATCCGGGCGTAAACATTCGTTCCGAGCTGGATCTGAGACTGGCCAGAGAGACTGATGTTTCCGGTCACTACGATCTGGCAATAGGTGGGGCTGCCGTCAGCCGCGCCTTCCACCTTGAGGATGTTTTGGCCCGAGAGGTTGAGCGCGGAAAAGACGTAGCTGCTCGGGGAGTTCGCCTTGGCAGTTAGCACAACCGACTGATGGTTGATCGCTGTTGGAGTGCCATCATCTGGCGGTGTGGTCGGCTGTTTTACCGTGATCACCTCCTGGAAGAAGTCATCGCGGATCTCGCCGGTCACATTGGACGAATTCAGCACGGTGCCGCCGTTGGTGAGCGCGTCCCCGTGGACGTGTGCGTTACCTGCCTGGATGAGCTGGCCGTTCGTTGCGATGTCCCCGTTCTCCTGGCGCTTCAGCTTCGTGCCGTCAGTCGTCATATCCGTGAAAGGATAGCCGCCGTTGCGGGACTTCTCTGGATCGCGGGAGTCGTAGCTGTCGACGACGATATTGTGGTTGTTCAGGTTGATCCCGTTCACGCCGAGGAGCGCAAGCCGGAAGGCTCCCACGGGCTTGGCTACTGCCTCGATCAGCCGCCCAGTCTGGGGCCGTCCGCCAACGACAGGTCGTTGCGTGCGTCGATTCCAGCGAAGATCAAATTTCCGAAGTCGGAGATCCTGTTTTTCGCCAGCAGCGATGGAGCCGCCGGGCACTTCAGCGACCCCGAGCGAACGGATGCGGAACCACTGCTCGCCGGTGCGGTCCTGCAGAAAGAGCGGAGCGTCGACGCTCACTTCAGCCCACGAACGTTGGCCGCCTTCACCCTGCCGCAGGATCGTCTGCGAGGTGAATTTGTAAGTCATCTCCTCCTCGGTGGCTCCCGGTGTCTGACCCGCGGAGCTGCCATCGATCGGGGTCGCGCTTGCCGACCACCCCTGCCATGCGCCCGCATCGTCTCGTAAATCCCTGCGGATCTCGTTCATCGCCATCTCGATACCGGCTTCCGCGGAAAGCAGCGCCTCATCCCAGCTCGCGGCTTGATGCACGACACGATATTTCGACTGCAGCACGTAGTAGGTTGTACCGCCGAGCCCGGCCAGGACGCACGCGCAGGTGATCGCCATGATGAGCGCCGCGCCCTCGATGGAAGCTTTGAGTTTCATGTTCATTGTTGTCGTTTGTTGCGGAGGAGTGTGGTGGCGTAGACCGTGGTGCCGGCCCGCAGGCTGCTGGCATGCGCAGGGCTAAGCTGAAATTTCGGTTGGAAGGAAATGGAGACGCCGATGATCTGTTTGCCGTCGTCCGAGTAGTCTGGGACGAAATCCTGCACGTCGGAGGCGAGCACCGTCGTCCCAGCGCCCGTCGCCGGCCCACCCTCGACTTTTCGGTAGATCGCCGAGCCGCTCTTGTAGTAGCTGATCGCGACGGGTGCCGTCGGATCGCCGTAGTCGATACCACCATTTCGAATCACCGGATCGCGCGGGACCGACCGGCCACTCGGATCGAGCGTGTAGTAGTCGGGCACCTTCATCGTGATCCTCTTGGCGCCTTCAAAGGTGTCCACTTCGACGCGCAAGGCTCGGCGGAGATCGCGAGCAATGTAATTAACCAGCCTCGACTGTTCGATCTGGCTCTTGGCGTGATGGCTCGTCGCCCGAAAACTGCGCTGGAGGCTGACGATGGCGGTGAGCATGCCAGCGGCGATGACCGCTGATATTGCGCTCCCGATGAGCACCTCCGACAAGACCGCTCCACTCCTGCTTTGTAGTAGGCCCAGCAATTTCATCCCTGACCTCCTTTGCCGCCGACGGTGCCGCGTTTGCTCTTCTTCGTGATGGAAACAGTCGTCGTTGTGCTCCCGTCACTCGTTCCCCCACTGGAGGTCTGAGTTCCCCCGGTTGAATCCGTTGTATTGGAATTGCTGAGGGATCCCTCGTTCGTCGTTATCGTAGAATTACCAGAACCACCGCCACCAACCATCGCTGGGAGGTTCATCCGGCTGATGCCGGCATTGGAGATCATGGTCGTGAGCTCCCGGGTCCGTACCCGGCCATCCTTGCTCTTCCAGCTAATCTGCATGTCGACCCGAGCCAGGCTCTGGTCGGCCAGGCCCGCGCCAGAAGAGGTGATCGAAACCAGCTGCCCCTTCGTCTTCACGACTTCGATCTTCGTTGCGGCGGTGGCATCCGGCCAGGCGGACACCGTTACCTTTTCAGTATAACCATCGAGCGGCGCGAGCGACTTCGGCAGAGCGGAAAAGAAGGTCGTCGAGATGTAACTCGGATCTGTGATCTGCCGCCACGTGGCGATCCGAAGCTGTTCGATGCGCTCCTCGAGCGTATGTGAAGCAGAACTGGACTCGCGAGTGGACTTGAGGAGGCGGAGCTGCTGTGAATTGACGAGCATCGCACCTCCCACGGAGAAGGAACCGATGCCGAGGGAAATGACGGCCTCGGCGACGGAGAAGCCGGCCGCACAGGTGCCGAGCCAACCGCCGCGCTTGGGAGAAATTGCAATCTTCATACTCTCCATAACAAGCATCGGTGGTGCCTTCCGTGCCAACGACGACTACTGAGCTGCATGGGCAGAAATCCCAATCAGGAGGGGGAAAGTCGGTAGTTTCCCGAATCGCACGCCCCCTGCGGAATACACCCCATTGATTCCTCGCCGGCCTCAGGGTTTTTCCCCGGCAGAATGCATAGTCTCCCCTCGGGGACCGCGTACCCGGCCTGCTACTCTCAAACGCAGTGAATGCCACTCTCCCAGATATCCGCCGCGATGAGGACATCGACGGTTTTTCTGTCCGCCTCTACTTCTTCTCCAGAGATCCCGCGGTCATCTTCAGTGTCGCCGCCGGCTTGCTCCTGATTGCAACCGCGATTGCATGGTTCCTTCGGGCGCCGGATCTTTGGAGCACCGCTCCGAAAGAGGCGAAGGTCGCGCTCCAGATGGAGCTCGGCGGCGCCTACCCAAATACGCGCAATACCTGGGCATTGCTGCCGAAGGTCGCTGATCAAACTGGAGGCGCATTTGCCGTTGATGCCACGCAGCTCATCGAAAAGTCGAAGCTGAGCCCCGTGGACCGCACGGTGGCACTCGCCTACTGGAACAGCCTGCTCACCTTTACGAATGAGCCGAATGCCGACCTGCTCCTTCGCGCACATCAACCGCAGCCACTCGCCGGCGCAAACGAACTCATCGCAGATCTGCATGCGAGCCGGAACAAAGTGCCGGAAGCGCTTACCTACTACCGGCGCGAGATCGCCGAGACCGGAGACCAAGCCGCGCGGGTCAAGCTCGTGGATTTGCTCCTGCGCCACCACCACTACAAGGAACTCCGGGAACTCGCCGTCGATCCAACGTTCGCGGCCTGCTTTACACCACTTATCCGGCTCAATCTCGCGGTGCAGAGTCATGCGTGGCGCGATGTCGCGGTGGCGCTGACCGATGTGCAGAAGGAGACCTTCAAGCCGCTCCCGCTCACCCTCGCTGCGGTCGCTGGGTTGGTCTGGTTTGCCATTGCCGTCCAGGCGATTCAGCCGACGCAGTGGATCAGCGCGCGAACGGTTCTCCCGATCCTCGCGGTGCTCGCCGGATTGGCCAGCACCTGGGCGTCGCACTTCATCTCCGTCTGGCAGGAGGAAATGTGGGGCCTTCACCCGACCGGAAGCTTCCTCAACGACTTCATCTATCATCTCGGCATCACTGCGCCGCGTGAGGAATTCATCAAACTGCTGCTGCTGATCCCTTTCCTGCCGATCCTCCTGAAACGCGGTAGCCGTCTCGAAATGCTCGTCATTTCTGGGTGCATCGGGCTCGGATTTGCCATCGAAGGTAATCTCCAGAGCTACGAACACGGCGGCCCCGATGGCGCGTTTGGCCGCTTCCTCACCGCGAACTTCTTCCACCTTGCGGCCAGCGGGCTCGCTGGGCTGGCGCTCTGCGAGTTCCTCCTCGCGCCGAAGCGCTGCGCGACCCGCCTCATCCTGACGCTGCTCGGCGTGATTGTGGCCCATGGCATCTATGACGCCTTCATGGCCGTGGAAGGCGTGCGGCTGCTCTCCATCTTCAGCATGCTGAGCTTCCTCGCGCTTTCGCTCATCTTCTTTCAGGAGCTGCGGCACCTGCGGGATCACACCACCGACCAGCTCTACATTTCCGCGACACTGATCATGGGCATGGCGATTCTCACTGGCACAATGCTCGTCTGCGCGGCGATGCAGCTTGGTTTCCCGCTCGCCGTCACCTCGCTCGCCGCGAATGCCGCGGGCCTCAGCCTCGTGATTTGCCTCTTCTATCGCCAACTCGGCCGCGGTCTCGCCCCGGTTCGCACTGCAATCCCCACACCATGATCATCGCCGTCACCGTTCTGGCCGGGCTTGGCCTTTTTTTCACCATCCTCGGCCGCTGGCTCATCCTCCAGGAAGCCGCTGAGATGCCTCGCGGCTGGAGACTTGCATTGCGGATCCTGCCACTGGCGGATCTCGTCTATGTGACGATGTGGTGGGAAAAGGCGAAGATGGGAAGCGCCGCATGCCTCATCGGCCTCGCGCTACTCTCGCCAATGGTTGGCCAGGTGGTGTCGGACTTTGTCCGGCCACAGGCGCACAACGGGTCCGGGATTCGGTTCAAGGATCAGGTGGCGAGCCTGCTCAAGACCGATCGCCAGACCACTGAGCGCCAGGCCGAGCGCACAGGACGCGAGAATCTCGCGCACCACAAGGATGTAAAGGTGCGTGAACTCAGCGCGCACCTTGTTGGGTGGCACAGCTCACTGGAGCAGCGGCGGGCGGCATTCCTTGCTGGCGGCGGCGGAGACGTCAGCGCTTTCGATCATGAAGCGGCGCTTTACCACAACCTGCTCGCGGCTGCGAAGGTGGAAGCAAGCGAGCTT
>DASVRY010000231.1:0-2148 GCA_036388395.1 Chthoniobacteraceae bacterium | reverse complement strand
CTTCGAGATTTGCCACGGCGAGCAGCGAATTCGGCGCCCCGCCAGCGATGTAGAGCCGGAGTTGCAGATGGGCCTTCGGGCTCATGCCAGGTCCTCCCCACGCATCCCTCGGAGCACGGCTGCGTCTCGAGCAACGTCGGTCACGTGGCCTGCTGTTCGGGTCTTTAGCCCTTGCTTTTCCAAACGCTTCGCCTTCAGCGCTTTCTCGAGCACCGCCATCGTGGAAATTAGTTCCGCCTCCTCCTTCTCCACCACCGCGCGCTTTCGCTCGGTCGCAAGTTCCGTCTCCTCGCGGGCAGCTTCCATGGCTCGTTCCTTCTCCCAGCGAAGTGTCCCCATGAGCACCTCTCCGCCCGCAGTGTAGGCATCCGCGAGGGTCACGCCCGTTTCGCTGAGCACCAGTTCCCGCACCTGATTCGAGTGCGCTGTACCGCGAGATTTGATGATCGAAAGCCCGCGGTTTCGCTCCCCAGCATGCACGAGGTAGTTCAGATGAATCCAGGTATCGGCGATCGTGGAGACCTGCAGCGGTGTGCCTTCCACGTTTGGCGCGGCTTCGTCGAGCAGGCTCGTGCAGACGACGGTGATGCCTTCTGCTTTTGTCCAGTCGATCAGGCGCTCAGCAACACTATGTGCGGTTCCTTCATTCCCGACTTTTGCCAGGGCAGAGATGGGATCGATCACCAAACATCGCGCGCCAAAGGCCCGCGCGAGATTCTTAATCTGCAGGAGGTGAACTTCGGCGCTCCCCGTGATCCCACGCGCTGAGACCAGGCGGAGCAGCCCTTTTTTCACATGTGGCTCCAGGCGGATGTTGACCGAGGTTAGATTGCGCACCACCTCGTTAGCATCCGAGTCGAAACTAACGAAGAGCGTGCGCTCGCCGCGTTCGCACGCCGCTTCGGCAAAGGCGCCGCTGAGCGTCGATTTCGCGGTGCCGGGGAAGCCGGTAATCAAGATGCTGGCCGCCCGGTAGTAACCACCGCCGAGCATCGTATCGAGCCGTGCGACCCCGCTCGAAAGGCGCTCATTCGTGACCGGCGTATCGGTGCGGTCGAACTCGCGCGCGCCCGCCACTTCCAATCCTGCGCTGCCGATGAGGAAAGGGGATTCATTCTCCGCAAAGCTGGAGCCCCGGTATTTCACCACCCGCAGACTGCGCTGCGATACGCCGTGTCTTACCTCCTGGTTCAGAAGGACGGCGCAATCCACCATGAATTGCATGAAGCCGAATTGAGGTAGCTTCACCGCATTGCTCTCCTGCCCGCCCGCCTTTGAAGTGAGGATGGCGGTGAGCCCATGATCGAGCAGCCACTCGTGGAGACGGAAGATTTCGCGTCGCTCTGCGAAGGGGTCGTTCAGGAGCGTGAGCACCATATCGACGGCATCGAAAACAATTCGGCGGGCTCCGAACTCACGCACCTTCACCTCGAGTGCAGCGAGCATACCACGGAGGTCGAACGCGCCCGATTGGCAGAGATCCGCTCGAGGTTGCGCATCGAGAAAGAACAGCTTCTTTTTCTGCAAAGCGTCCAAATCCCAACCGAATTTCGCCGCGTTTGACCGGATGCGCTCCGAGCTTTCCTCAAAGGCCACAAAAATCCCAGGCTCATTGTGCAACCTGGCGCCATTCACGAGTGACTGGAGCGCCATGATCGTTTTGCCCGAACCTGGGCCGCCCTCGACCAGTGTTGCGCGGCCGAGCGGCAACCCGCCGTGGGTAATTTCGTCAAAGCCCTCAATTCCGGTTGGGGCCTTGGAAACATCGAGGCTGGGGAGGGACCTGTTCTTTTTCACATGAATTCGCGGTTGCCAGTCCTTCACGAAACTTCCGGGGGGAAAAGTAGCTAGGGGGAATGCACTATGGCCCACTAATGGGCGTTGGCTACTCAAGAGTTGAAGGTAAAGCTCCAGAGGCCGGCGCAGCCTTTGCAGCTTTTTGCGAATTCAAGCTCCTATTGCTGCGCGTCGACGTTCGCGACACGCCAACTCTCGGGCGCCGGCGGCTTCACCTTGCCTCCGACGATTCCAAAGCCGGTGCATCCTCCCACATGAGCCCGGGGATTTACTCCTCACCGGCTCGTGAGTATACAACGCGGGGACCTATGAAGCGTGCCGGCACAAAAAAGGAACTGTCACCTGGAGAAG
>DASVRY010000230.1:0-6768 GCA_036388395.1 Chthoniobacteraceae bacterium | reverse complement strand
ACTGATCCTCGTGAGTGTGTTTCCGTCGATCGCGAAGCCGAGGAAATCAGCACCCTCTTGCGAACTCACCTTCCAGCGGAAGGTCACTGTAGCCGGCCCCACCACCGTGGCCTGCAGCCGGCTTTCCTGGGAGTTCCCCAGCTCGGGACTCTCCACCGCATCGACGCCGTCGTGCGTCACAAACGCCTGGCCAAGCCACTCTGGCGTGGTGCTCGTCCAAGGCAGGTCAGTTGCGTCGGCTGCTTCGCCGAGCGGGATCAGTCCTGGTGAAATCGTAATGGTTACGGGCTTCGATCCGTCACCGAACTCATTGGTCGCGATCAGGACGACGTCGTACCGTCCGGCTACTGTGGCGATCCCGGTCATCAACCCTGTCGTCGGGTCGAGGGTGACTCCCGGAGGAAGTGAACCGCTCACGCCATAGCTGGTCGGGGCGTTTCGGGCCGTGATCTGAAGGGAAAACGGCTCGTCGATTCTTCCAAGCACACGGGAGAGATTCGTGACGATCGGGCGTCGGAAAAGGCCGGGAACAGAACCGCTCAGAGTGTAGGCACCCACTGATCCGTACGAGGAATAGCCCCCGTCCTTCACGTCGCCTTTTCCAATGCCCTGCACCTTGAGATAGTAGGTGCCCGCGGGGAGTGTCGTCGAGAGGGCGCTATTGAGTGCGTCGGGAGGATTGGCGCGCGACACCACGGTGCCGCTGCCATCCTGCACTTCGATCAGGAGATCGACATTCGGCGAGGTCGGTGCGGGCACGGCATTGATCGTCGCCGTGCCGCCGGTGGTATTGAAGATGTAGAAATCCGCATCGCTCGCCTGGCTGATCACCCCCCGCTGGAGGATATCCCCGTTATCCGTCTCGACCGGCATCGCGGAATCGATCGCGCCACCGGCTTCATCCGGCGCAAAACCGATGTCATTCTGCGGGCCCGCGATGATCGCGATGTCATCCTGCGTCCGGTTCGCACCGGTGTATTCGCCGCGGCTCCATTGCACCAACTCCCGGTAGTAGCCCACCCCCATAATTGGAGCCCAGCCCGTAGACCCTGAGCCGTGGCCCTCGTAGTATTCGGTGAAAGGCGAAGTGCGTCCGTCATGCGAGAGGTCAAAGGTGTGGCCGAACTCGTGGGAGACCGCTTCTGCGCAGGCCTTGGTGTTGTTGTCGATGAACACCCAGCAAGGAATTGTCTCTGAGTAAAACCCGAACCCCGCCTCCGCGAAGCTGCCGAGGTAGGCGACGCCGCCCGCATTTTTATAGAAGGAATTTGTGGGCGTAATGATGCAGCGCATCCGCTTTCCTACTGGAGCCTGGTTGTAGCGCTCCTCGTTCGTCGTTACGTCCACGTTGAACGCGAGGAAATCTTCCTTCACGCGATTCCACACGTCCGTGATTTGGGCGGCCGTCATCCGAGCCGCTGCGGCCACGATGGTCCTGCCGTCATTCCAAGCCGGGTCTGTCACCGTTTCGCCATCGAAATCAAGGTAGAGCACCCCCTCAGCGTCCGGTCGGCTGCTCAGGATGGGCGGGGCGCCCTGTGGTACTGGAGCACGAGCTGCTTTTCGGCCTTCTTCTTCACGTGGCCACGGGAGTGGCGAGCAGATGACCTCTGAGAGCAGGCGCTCGTGCATCATGAGTTGCCCATCGGGATGCGTGACGATTTCGTAGGCAAGCTGCTCGTCGGGAAGTTGGATCAACCCGCTGGCCTTCTTCGCTGTGGTGGCGAGCACGAAGCTGCCGCGCTTATTACCCGTCAAGCTTCCCGCGACACGAGTCCAGCCGCGGCTGTTCGTCTCTGCAAAATTGACAACACCTTCCACGGCTTCGCCGTCGATGAGCGGGAGGCGAACGGTCTCGCCCACCTGCACCGCGGGGAGACCACCAAAGGAGCGCAGCTCAAGCGGTGCCATGCGCCCTTTAACCGTTTTCCCGTCCAGCCGGGCTTGCATGTAGGCTGCGCCCTTCGGATTCAGCCGCGTTCCGATCGTCGCGCCAGGAGCGTTGAAGAGAGGCACTGCAGGCGCAGCGGAGGGAGCTTTGGCGTCAACGGTGGACGGTGCTTCGGCGTCAGATCCAACAGAGGAAACAACCGCTTCGGTGTGGAATACGGCTCCTGGCTGCGATGCGGCCGAGATCTGCTGCGTCGTTTCCCGCTGAAGGATGGCCACGGAAGCGGCAATCACAAGCAGCGTGAGTAGAGCGAGCCAGAGGCGGGGAGAGGGCTTTTTCATGAGAGGGGAGAAGCGGCAGAACATATCAGGGGCGATCCGCGCGCACCAAAGCGACTCTTGCGAGAGCCCGGTATGCAGAAGAGTCGGCCAGCGTCGGCGCGAGAAGCGCCACGCAGCAAGCCGCATGGCGCGGACCCGGCCTGCGCGGGTTCCGGTTACATCCGGTTGGCCGGTTTGTCAACGGAGGTTGAGAGTCGGCGGCTAAACCTCCGTCGGCACGCGCCGAACTGGCGCGGCCGCTACGGATCACAGCCCCTGCAGTCGCGGTTGAGTCACCTGGGCGATGCGCGCCTGGTGATTCAGGAAGCTGTCCGCGATCAAGGTGTGGATCTCCAAGGTGCGGTCGAGCAGGCGAAGGAGGAGCGGCTCCAGGTCGTCGATGCGGGGCGAGGAAGGCGCGAGGGGTGAGCCTTCCGCGGTGATCGTGTCTTCGTCCCCGACAGGACGCACGTAGCGGTGCCAGTCGATCCGCGCGAGGCGATGGATGAGTTCTTCGATTGCGGCAGCAGCGCTCCGGGAGCCGGGTAGATCGGGCGTCGTGCTTTTCCGCAGGAGCAGCCCGCAATTTTCCAGGCAGTAGGCGACGGACCGTGGGACTTGCGGATTTTGCCACAGCAGCTCGAGCACTGCGGCGGGTTCGGCGCGCATCTGGTAAATGCGCCGGTACGCATCCCGTGAGCCGAGCAGCCGCAGAAATGCACTGAGCTCGATCTCACCCGCATGGGCGGAGCTGAGCTTTTCCTCCTGGCGGGGAGAAAGCGCTTTGGCAAAAGAGACGACCGAATTCGCAGTGATGACAGCGCGCTCGAGCATCTGGCCGATTTCACAGAACCGCCAGCCGTCGTCGGCGAGCATCGTATTTGCGGCTACGGCGAAGAACTGCGGGATGAACTGCGTGACCATCTCGCTGAGCCGCCGCGTAATTGGACCCGCCTCGTTTTCGGTGAGTTCTTCGCGAAAACGGGTCCGCTGAAAGCGGGTGCGCAGATTGTTCAGGGTGGCCCACGCTTCCGGGCTGAGGCTGTCTTGCACGCTCTCGGCATTTGCCATCGCGCGGAAGTAGGTGCTCAACACGGACCCGGGCTCGCTGAGGAGCACAAGGCGGTAACGATCGATCGGATTGGCGATGCTCCGCCGGCTCGTTCCAGCACTTTTCTCCAGCGGTGGAAGCAGACGGTTCCAGACCGGCCGGTAGTGCTTCCGCTCTGCGTTGTTCAGCTCCTCGGTCTCGAGCGTCTCGATGACAGAGATCAGATAAGCCTGATGATGTGCTCGCTCGAGATATCGCCCCATCCAATAGAAACTTTCCGCCACACGGCTCGTCACTTGCCTCGGCGGTAGCTTCACTGCAGGGAACCGTTGGGAGAGTCGCGGCAGAACGGCCGAGGTCGTCGGGTCGCTGATCACCCACGAGTCTTTGCTCGTCCACCCGAAGCCAAAGTCGCCGCTCGGTTGCTCGCGGGAAAAGACCCGCGTGAGTGCGCCCGGGAAGACGTCGAAGCGCTGGCCATTACGCACGGCAAAGACCAGGTGATCCTGCTGGTGCTCCACGCGTTTGCCCTCTTCAAAGCAGTAGGTCGTGGAGCCTTCGTCGCGCGGCTGTGCCACGTAGCGCCGCGCGTCTTTCCGGATCTCCGCGCGCAAGCTTGCCTCATCTGCGGGCGGCGGGCTGTCCCACGAGCCGATCGTCTGCTCGCGGTAAATCGGACGGATGCGATACTTCTCCAGCTCCTCGAGCACGAGTTCGCGTTGATCGATGTCGCCCAGCCAGAAGGTGGGCACGGTCGGCAGGATCGGAGCCTCGGCGAGATAGTAGCGAATGATCTGCGACGAAAAGGCAAGGAGACTGCGGTCGTCGGCGAGCTGACTGCCGACGGCGTTAACCAGCGCGACGGTGCCTTTCCGCAGGCAATGCACGAGGCCGGGGATGCCGAGCGTGGAGTCTTTGCGGAAGACGAGTGGATCGAGCCACGAATCGGCCACGCGATTGTAGATCACCTCCACGCGCTCGAGACCGCGGACGGTTTTCAGGTAGACGCAATCGTCAAGCACGAGCAGATCGCCGCCTTGGACCATCGGAATACCCATCCGTCGTGCGAGAAAGCTCTGCTCGGACGACACCGCGCTATCCGGCCCGGGAGAAAGCAGCACGACAGTGGGCTCCCCGTCGAAATAATCTGCCGCCTCGCGCAGTCGCTCCATGATCACGAGAGGCATCTCGGCCAGCGACTGCACAGCGGTATCCTGGAAGATCTCCGGAATCACCCGCGCAAGGGCGCGCCGATTCTGCATCATGTAGGAGATGCCCGTGGCGTGGCTGAAGTGGTGATGTTTCACCTTCAGCAAGCCGTGTGGGCCGCGCGCCAGGCAGATGCCGCTCAGGTGCAGATACGAACCCCGCGGCAGCGGAAGCCCGATGGAGGCGTTTTGATATTGCGGGCTGCCGAGCACTGCTTGAATCGGCACCACTCCAGCTCGCAGGATCTCCTTCTTTCCATAAACATCCGCGAGGAAGCACTCGAAAGCGCACAGCCGCTGGCGCACGCCGCGCACCACGAGATCCCACTCGATGCTCTCGAAGATGTGCGGGAGCAGATCGCAGGTCCATGGCTGCTGACCCCACGGATCATTGCGGATGATATCGAAGGTGACGCCCATCTCCCGGAGCGTTGCTTCCATCCGATCGTCGAGCGAGCGGAGCTCCGGTGGGCCCAGTTCCCCGAGATCGCGCAGCAGCTTCTCGTAAAGCGGACGCGTCTCGCCTCCGAACGTGGCGATCTCGTGCCACGGCACAGGAGCCGGAAGGCTGGATTGAGAGTGAGGCCGGAGGGCGGTCTCCATGGGCTGTGGAGACTCTTTCCCGGCTGGGAGCGGGTCAAGAGGCAATCCCCCAGCTCCCGGTAGTGGTCAGGTCAGCCCGAGGTGCCCTTTGAAGACCCAGATCAACGCCTTTACGCCAAGCTCTGGCAGGTTGAAGGGCTTGCCGACAAAGTCATTCCCGCCGCTGAGACTCGATTGCACGCGATTCTGAAAAGTGGCCATGCCGGTGAGGAAGACGACCGGCGTCTTTTCATGCAGCTCCAGCGTCCGGACTTTGCTGCAAAGGTCGAACCCCGACATCTGCGGGAGCCCTACATCGAGGAAGATCAGGTCGAATGATTCGCGGGCGAGTCGATCGAGGCTGGTTGCTGGCGAATCCGCCCAAACTGACCGCAGGCCGACGAATTGCATCGCCGCCTGAATCATTTGCCCGGCTGCCGCGTCATCTTCGACGATGAGCACGCGCGCCGTGTCGATCGCGCGGGTCCGGCCGCGATGCAAATCATCGAGCATTGTTGCGAGGAAGTCCGCGGCCTGGCCAAAGGTGCGCAGGGTCGATGGATTGAGCTGCTCGGGAAGTTTGTGCAGATCGCCCGCAAAGACCGTAAGCGCGGATGCGAGTTCGAACACGCCCTCGACTCGCGCGAGGGCCATGCCCTCGGTGAGGTGATGCGCATCCTGCAGCAGCTCACGCAAGGCACGGCGATCCTCTTGATTGTGGATCACCGCGTGAAGATTACGCCGAAGCAATGAGAGCCAATGAGGCGTCGTCTCGATGATCCGATTCACAAGCGCCTCGTTCACCCGGTAAGGTCCGTTCGGCACGTCGTGACGCGTGACCTCACACACCGCATTCCGCAGCTCCGTGGGGACATCCCCATCCCGTGCCAGAGCCTTCGTCGCGCCAGCCTGCAGGGCCGCACGGGTGTGGCCAGCGAGCGAGCAGGGGAGGGCGATGATTGGAAGATCTTTGCTGCGCTCGAACTGGCGGATATTTCGGATCACCTCGCCGGAAGCAGTCGTCGGCAGGATCAGATCGAGCACCACGGCGTCGAACGATTCCTTGTTCAGACGTGCGAGTGCTGTTTCCCCGTCGGCGGCGTGTTCGACGGCGAATCCGGAGGCCGCCAGCACCTCGCCGTTGCTGGTCGCGAGCGTCGGATCATTTTGAACGAGGAGGATGCGTGAGGATGACATTGCTTGGAGGTAAAAGTGCGCGGAGCGGATGCTGTAATGCAGGCGGCGTGCCGCGGCGCAATCGTTCTCAAACTGCGTGGAACAGCGGCTGCTTTACTCCTCCACAACCCCTCGACGATGATGAAATCCCCTCGTGAGCCTCAGTCCAAACGTCGCGCCCCCCGCCGTTCATCGAACGACGGTAAAGACCGAAAGCTTCTCCTCGCTGCACTGCGAGTCTGGGAAGCGAAAAATCGGCAGCGGCTCTAGCCAACCGCACCTCGGCTTCAGCCCGCGTGGCTGAAAGGTGGGGAGTGGGCGACCTGGGAATCGAACCCAGAACCTGGCGATTAAGAGTCGCATGCTCTAACCAATTGAGCTAGTCGCCCGAATCCCGACGCCACGTGGTCGCGGCAAGCGGGCGTGCAAAATAGCCACAGTGCTGAGTGGCTCAAGATTTATTTTAGGCAGCAGCGCTTCGAGAGTGTGATCAAAGGGGTAGCCGCTACGCCGTCATCCCGAGCGAAGCCGAGGGACCCC
>DASVRY010000229.1:0-3801 GCA_036388395.1 Chthoniobacteraceae bacterium | reverse complement strand
TAGGTATCCATGAACCACGCCATCACCTGCTCGTTCGTGCCCATATCCGGTCCGATGATATCTGTACGCGGCCCGAGGAAGGGAATCATCTCTTGCATGTACCGTCGCGAGAGCCCCTCCAGCTCGCACGGCGAGAGAGCGCGCGGGTCGACGGTCACACCGCCCTTGGCCCCACCATAAGGGAGTCCGGTGAGCGCGCATTTCCAGCTCATCCACATCGAGAGCGCCGCCACCTCGCCGAGCGTCACGCCAGGATGAAAGCGCACGCCACCTTTCGTGGGCCCCATCGCGAGATGATGCTGCACCCGGTAGCCATTGTAGACCTCGATGCGCCCGTTATCGTGCTGCAGCGGAAGCGTCACCGCCATTGCGCGCTTCGGATGCAGCATCCGACTGCGTAGATTTGGCTCCAGCTCCAGGTAATCCGCGATGAGGTGGAACTGCTCTGTCGCCATCGCGAAGGCGGGGTCCTGATAGATATCCATCAAGCGGGAGTGCTGGCTATGACTTGAAGTCGCGGGTTTGGAAGCTAACCATTCCGATCGCCAGCAGCGTCGCGTTGATCGCGAAGAGCCACACGTAATCCTCGACCATCTGCCACACGGGAATGGGAGTGCGGAAGATGTCCACCCACACGCCCATTCGTTGGGAAAAGAAGTACGGGCGAAAGCTCTCGAAGTAAGGAAAGGCGGAGAGAATGAGATCCACGAACAAGATCGAGAGCGTGAGGATCGTTGCCGCCGCTGGCTTCATATTGAAGCAGGAGAACATAAACCCGATCGCGGAAACCGTGAGCAGACTGAGCCCAAGCAGCGGAAGCGCCGCTAGATAGCGAACCAGACCGGGCCCGAACTCGTAGAGCGCAAACAGCCCTTGCACAAAGTCCTCTGCAAAAAGGCCGCCCGCACCGCGATCGATCAGCCCCGCTATAAGTGCGGAGATTCCGATGAAGAGAACGAGCGCAAATGTATAGATACCGCAGCCCGCAGCCTTGACCGCAAGCAGCCGCCAGCGCGATACCGGCCGGCAGAGTGTCATCCGCATCGTGCCGTCCTCCACCTCCTTGGCCACCATGTCTCCAGCGATGAGCGCCAGATACAATCCGCCAAGGAAGAAGATCGTCATCTTCAGGATGATGAAGGCCAGCGTCAGGCCGGAGAAGTAATCCTCGAAGCCATACCCCGCGCGCTCGATCATGCGACGAATGCCACGTTCGGCCTTCTCCATGTGCATGAGCCCGAGCACGACCAGCTCGAGCAGGAGAAAGGCGCCGAAACCTATATAGGTTCGCTTGCGGGCGAAGAGCTTTCGCAACTCGCCCCGGAGTTGAAGGATGAACAGCTTCATGCGGGCGGTTGGGCAGCGCCCTCTCCGATCGCGGCGAGATAGAGACGCTCGAGGTTTGGCCGTTGCGGCTCGACGGCACGCACCTTTACTCCGGCATGCACGAGCGCAGCGACGAGATCGCCGATGTCTACGCCCGCAGCTAGATCGATCTCGCCCGTCGCCTGGCGCACGTCGGCCCCTGCCGCGCGGAGGTGCGGCACCGCCTTCTCCCAATCATCCAGCTCGAGGCGGTAGCATGGCCGGTCGCCAGCTAATTCCAGCCACCGCCCTTCGAAGACTTTCCGTCCCTGGTTGAGGATCGCCACGCGGTCGCAGAGTTGCTCGACCTCGGAGAGCAGATGTGAGGAAAGCAGCACGGTCAGGCCACGCTCACGGTTCAGCCGCTGGATCACCTCGCGCATCTCGGCGATGCCTTCCGGATCGAGGCCTTCGGTTGGCTCGTCGAGCAGGATCAGTTCCGGCGCGGGACAGAGCGCCTGCGCGAGCGCGAGCCTTTGCCGCATGCCATGGCTATACACCCGCACCGGGTCGTGAATGCGCGCGCTGAGCCCGACGATTTCAACCACTTCTTCCAGGTCCCGCTTTGGCACAGCAGCGGAGTAGCTGGTGAAGATCTCAAGATTTTTCCAGCCGCTAAGATAGTCGTAAAAGCCCGGCGTCTCGAAGATGGCCCCGACACGTGCGAGAGCGCGGGAGCGTTCACGCTGCACGGAAATGTCGCGGAGGAAGACTTCACCAGAGTCCGGATAGACCTGCCCAAGCATAATCCCGAAGGTCGTGCTCTTGCCCGCGCCGTTGTGGCCGAGCAGGCCAAATATCTCGCCCTGCGCCACCTCAAGCGACAGCCCGTGGAGCGCGGGACGGCCCTTGAAGCTTTTGGTCAGGTTCTCGAGCCGGATCATGGCACCCGCATCAGTCGCAAGAGAATGGCACTTTGTCACGTCCCGCCGCGCACTCATGAATGGCGGATACTTTTACAGACCCAAATTCACCGCAGCAGCGTTGATCACCGCCTGCTTCCCTGCTACGCCATCGCCGATGGATTGCTCTTCTTTGGCTGCGCTGCTGCCCCTCGCCCAAGCGACTGCGCCGGCGGCTGGCTCGAACTTCATTTGGAAAGCGGTCGGGCTCTTTGCAGCGATGCAGGTCCTCTCCGTTCTCTTCAACTGGATCGCCTCCAAAGTCATCGCCACGGAAGAATCAACTTTCCTCCAGGCGCTGAAGACGTGGGGATACTATCTCGGAGCGTTTCTCGCCGTTTGCTTAATCGGCGGCGCAGGTTTCTTCTTTCTCTCGAATCACCCCGCGGGGCTCGTCATCACCGTCGTCAGCGTCGTGATCCTCCTCATCGCGGTGCTTTTCCAGGTGCCGATGAAGGTCTATGAGCTCTCATTTGCCAAAGCCCTTGGATTCGTCGCGATTACGTTGATCCTCAACGGAGCGGCGCAGACTTTCATCTCGAAGAGCTTCGCCGGACGCGGATCACCAATTGGCGCTGCGTTGGACCCAGCGGCGCAACGGGAACAGATCTCTGCGTTATTTCGACAGATCTCCTCCGGCCGCGGACGCCCGGGCTTTGATGAATCGATCGTTGGCGATCCAAGTCGCTCTCTGCCCGAGCGTCACGCCGCTTTGCAGCAGATCCATCGCGAGCTGCAGGCGCGGCATGCGCGGCTGAAAAGAGATGATCAAAAGGGCATCGAAGCCTACCAGCGTGATCAGGCGCGATACGATGAACTTGTAGCTGAGATCACCGCTGCGTCTCGTCGTTAAACATCCCCCGTCGGCTCGCGCACAGCGCGCAAGGGCAGCGATTTTCTCCGGGTTGACTCCGCACGGCGGCTGCTCATCATCCCGCCCCTTCTCGTCCCCACAATGATCGAAAAACACGTCCTCAAAATCACTCAGGAGCTAAAGCTCCAGCCGCGTCAGGTCGCCGCCACCGCCATCCTTCTCGAAGAAGGCGCCACCGTCCCTTTCATCTCGCGCTACCGAAAAGAGAAGACCGGGGAACTCGACGAGGTGCAGATCACGGCGATCCGCGACCGGCTGGAGCAATTGGGTGAACTGGACAAGCGGCGCGACGCCATCGTCGCCTCCCTGGAAGAGCGCAAGCTGATGACCGACGTGCTGCGCGCGAAGATCGACGCTGCGGAGACGATGACAACGCTGGAGGATATTTACCTCCCCTTTCGTCCGAAGAAAAAGACCAAGGCGACCGTGGCGCGCGACCTCGGCTTGGAGCCGCTCGCCGACCTGCTCTGGGCGCAAGATCCCGCGACCAATCCCGAAGCGGCAGCAGCGCCCTTCGTGGGACCGGAGATCGAGATCGATGCGAAGAAATACAGCATTCCGGACGTGGCCGCCGCGCTGGCCGGAGCGCGGGACATCCTGGCCGAGCGCTTCAATGACGACGCCACGGCGCGGGCGCAATTACGCAATCTTTACCTCACA
>DASVRY010000228.1:0-8077 GCA_036388395.1 Chthoniobacteraceae bacterium | reverse complement strand
GCTCTCGCGATGATGGAAGGCGAAGAGCGTGTCCTCGCCATTTGGTGAGGGGATCCGGCTGTAGAAGACCATCTCCTCGAGCGCGGTCTCGAACTGCTTGAACTCTCCGCTCTGCAGGTAATAACCACGCGAGAAGATGATGCCGTGGCCATCCGGCAGCAGCACGCAGGCATCCGCAATGGCGTCGATGCGGCGGACTTCCTTCAGCTTTTCGTTGAAGACGAAATAGCGGAACGCCTTCTCCTGATAGGGGCGCACCTTGAGCAGGATGAGGCTGCCAACGATGGCGGAAAAGATCTCCGCGTCGTCGAGGGTCTGATCTTTCTGGTCGACTGGCTCGGAGTAGATGCCTTCCCCGGAGGAGGTATTGTCCTCAACCTTGATCGTCAGATCGCCGCCTACGCATTCCACAAAGACGCGGTCCTCCACGGAAATGTGCGGGTGCAATCCGCTGCGGTGCAGCTCGCGATGGGTGCGGGTCCACTCGAACTCGTGCTGGGCTGGGAAGCGGTATTCGTGATCGAACCTATTGCCCAGGTAGGTCAGCCGATCGGCTTCCTGAAGCCACTTGAAGGTCTTGATGTCCGAGACGCTCTTGCCGACGCGGAACTCCATGAAGAGGTGCGGCCCGAGGCGCGAGAACTTCGCCAGCAGCGTGTTCTTGTAATACTTGTAGAGGCTGGCGAAGTCCGCGTGAAACTGCGGATCGCTGAGCGCGTCGAGGCTCGTCTCATGAAATTGCTGATCGCGATATTCATAGACGGCAAACACGTCATCGAGCCGCGTCTCAGTGCGTAGGCCGATGTGGACATTGTAGCCAAACAGGAAGCGATTCCCGCCGATCGGGATGATGTCCCGTGGCGTGCAGTTGTTCTTCGTCGTGAGCCGCTCTGTAGCCAGCAGCGACGTGGCAATCGCGCCGAAGACCTCCTGGCGCGCGGTGTTAAGCTTCTCCAGTCGCGTGCGCAGCTCCGCGCCGTGCGTCGCGAGCCGCGCGCGCAGGATTTCGTAGGTGCCCTGATCGAGCACCGGTGTGGAAGTGTCAGCCATGAAATAGGAATGTTAAGCGTCCACGTTGTTCGATCGGCGGCTTCCTGCCTGCCGGCGTTTACGTTGATGGACTGGAAAGCCCGCGGGCCGGACCAGGCGGTTGCCTGGCCCGACCCAGCGCTTCAACCACTAGACTTTGGAGTGGCGGCCGTTCTTCGCCGGGGCGACGCCGTCGAGCTGCTGATCTCCGAGACCCATCCGCTTCGCAGCGCCGAGCAGGTTGCTCAGCAGGCCTTTCGTCGGCGCGTCGTCGGCCAGAGTTAGCATCTGGGTAATTGCTGCCGAGATGGATAGATTCTTCACGTCGTCGGAGGTGAGGCCGAACCGATCCAGATAGCCGCGGAGTTGCGTATGGAACTGCTCCGGATCGCCGCCGAAGAAGGTGTCCTTCACATCCGTGAGCGCCCGACTGTTATCGATCAGCCGGTCGAGCGATTTGCCGCCGGCGATCGCGCCAGTGATTCGGTCGAAGAACTGCACTTCGCCTCCGACGATGTCGATCTTCGCGTGCTTGAGGGCTTCGCCGAGCACGTTTGCCTGGCTCGCAGCGATATCTGCTTGCGTGCGGATGTGCGCCAGCTCGATGTCTTTCTCTTTGTTGAGCCGGAGCTTGAACTCCTCGTGCTCGCGTCCGACAGCATCGAACAGCTTCATCGCCTTGGCTTTTTCGGTAATGCCATCGGCTTCGGCTTGAGCCTTGAGCTTCATGACTTCGGCTTCGCCCAAGCCCGGCGCAGCGGTCTCGGCAGTGATAGCCTCCGCGAGCTGCTTCTTGGCCGACGCCTGCTTCTCGGCGACGAGCTGTTCGGCTTCGGCGGTAACGAGGATTTCCTGAGCATGACGCTCCGCAGCTTCCTTCGCGGCTTCCGCGTGCTTAACGGTCGTGTAGGCGTCTTGATCGGTGCGAAGCTCGTTGGCGCGTTTGGCGGCTTCCGCGCCTTTGATGTCTCGAATGAGCACTGCCTCCGCTTCCTGTTCGGCGGCGGTGACGGCCACCTTCTTTGCCCGGTCGGCGGTAGCGAAAGCCTCGGTGTCCTTAATGCGTTGCTGCTCTAGCACCACGGTCTTCTCGAGCTCGAGCCGCTCCCGGATAACGCTCTGAATCGCCTTCTGTTCCGTCTCAACAAGCTTCTGCTTCTCAATCTGCGCAAGGGTGACGAGCCGCTCGCGTTCGTTCTGCTCGAGCGCGCGATCCCGCTCCACACGCTCCTTCTCGACCCCGTCGGTGCGTTCTTTGTTTCGCTGCGCAACGATGATCTGCCGGTTCTTATTCTCCTCTGCAACCTGCAGCTCTTCCTCGACGGCGATGCGGGTCTGTTCGGATTTCAAGCGCTCCTGCTCCTGGACCTTTTTCACCTCGGCTTCTTCGCGAGCCCTGATCGAAGCGATCTCGCGCTTCTGCTTCTCCTCGGCCTCGGCGAGCTGGCGGTTGAGCTCGAGAATTGCTTCGGTGGCTTCGACGTTTTGCTTGGTGATTGTCTTCTCGCGTTCACGCCCGATGTGGTTGGCGAGCACGGTCTGTTTCGCGGTGAGCTCGGTGATCTTCTTGATGCCTTCCGAGTCCAGGATGTTATCCGGGTTGAGCAAGTTGACTGGTGTCTGCTCGAGGTAATCGATAGCCACGTCCTCGAGGACGAAGCCGTTTAAATCGGTCCCAATGGAGCGCAGGATGCCTTCCTTCAACTTGTCGCGGGAGTTGTAGAGATCGACAAACTCGAACTGCCGGCCGACGGTTTTCAGTGCTTCGGAGAACTTTGCATCGAACAGATCGATGAGCGCGGCGAGGCTCGACGCCCGTTCGCAGCCGACCGCTTGCGCAACCTTGAGCACGTCCTGTGTAGTTTGGTTTACCCGCACGAAGAAGGCCACTTTGATATCGGCGCGCATGTTATCCATGCAGATCAGGCCGTTCTTGCCGTTGCGGTCGATCTCCACGCGCTTCACTGAGATATCCATCAGCTCCACTTTGTGAATCACCGGCAGCACGACCATCCCGGAGAATGAGACGCGGGTGCCGCCAATGCCGTTGCGAACGAGGGCGCGGCCTTGCTCCACCTTGTGATAGCAAGTGAGCACGCAGAAGATGCCGCCGATGATGATCAGCGCGAGCACGGCTCCGCCGATGCCAAACAAGGCATCGATGAAAGCAAGGGTGTGAATGGTAGTCATACTGGTTGGTTACTGGTTTGGGTTAGGAGTGAAGCTGAGGCTTCGGAAGGTCTGCGATGAAGTATATGCCGCGCGCGTCGTCCTGGCGGACGACAACTGCGGTGGCGCCCTTGGGCAGTGCGCTGCCATCGATCGTGCGCACGTTAATGAGCAGGGGAGCGCCGCTGGTGTCGATCTGTGCCTGGCCAAACGTCTCGGTGGCTTCCGAGGTGATAATCTGGCAGGTCTGGCCAACGACGATCCGCTCTTCGCCATGCTCTTTTATAAGATAGCGAAATAGAGGTCGTAGCGGCAGGGTTAGATAGCGGGTGATAACAAGGCTAAGCACCGAGTTTGGCACCAGGAAGGCGAGCGCGAGCGGCAGTGATCCGCCCGTGAAATAGAAATTGGAGATCAGCGAACCGATCCACAGGCAGAGGATCAGCACACTCGCGACCAGCATCACGGGCACTTCGCCGACGTTGATGAACTGCAGCACGTGCCCGAAAAAGCCCGTGTGTCCGGCGTCGTGTCCGGTATGAACCTCACCATGAGTGTGCGACTGGGCGTCGAGGTCTCCTTCGGCATGAACGTCTGCGTCGCCGCTGGTGCTAAGATCCAGCGCGCCGAGCATGACAAACAGCCAGTACATCACCACGACCCCGAGGAGCACAGTGAACGGTAGGTTCACATAGCGGAGCGATTCGGTAAGTACCTCATGCATATGCAAACCCCTTCTGTAAGCCGGCTGCCTGCACAGCATCCGATCCGCAGTCTTTCATAGCCAACGCTTTCATCTCGATGGCGTAGATAAAACCATGATGGTCCGCGGCTCGCAGCAAAAACCGGACTTTGAATGTCCGATTAATGTCTTGCTTTTGAGGAGGTGAGTTCCTCGGGCACGGAGGAGCTGCTTAACTACGTCAGGTTAGCTCTGTCATTTCCGCTCGCTGACAATTACCACTTCACGCGCTTCTACTCGGCACGGTTCCTCACCACGGGTCTACCCTACGAGCGACTCTTCACCTCGTTTGTTTCATTCATCCCGCCTTGGCGGCTTCACCTTGCGTGCGAGGAGCATAAGGCCAAGCACTCCGTAGCAGATGCAGGCGGTACGGAGAGCTGTTCGGAGCCCGACCAGATCCGCGAACTTCGAGGTGGCCAATCCGGCGAATGGGAGGACGCCAAAGAAAGCCATCGCAGCGATTGCGGAGACACGGCCGCGCATTCCATCTGGCGCGCGCTCCTGCACGATGGTATTCGAGAGGCCGAAGATGGTCGAGGTGCCGAGCGTGAGGACGATCATCGACACCATCGCCACGGGCAGTCCTTCGGCAAAGGAGAGCCCAGCCATGGCGAGCGACACCACTCCGACGGCGACTCGCAGCCACCCGAGCCGGTGAACGCCGGCGATGGAAAGCAGCGCGATCGAGCCGACCAGCGCGCCGATGCCGGAGGAGCCCATGAGGATGCCATGCTGCGCTGGGCCCAGCTTCAGCACGTGCATCGAGTAGAGCGGCATCATGATCATGAAAAACGGGGAGATGAAGAGAGTGGAAAGTGCGAGTAGTGCGATCATCGCCATGGTCGGACGATCCCCACGCACATAGGCGAGCCCTTCTTTCATGCCGGTCTTGCGGTCAGCTTCCGCTGATGGTTCCAGGCGCCGCGGTTTTATTGTGAGCAACGCGATGATCAGCGCGCTGAAGCTCAGCGCATTGATGTAGAAGGCGACGGAGGTGCCGAACGCACCGATGATCCAGCCGCCCAGCGCCGGTCCGGCTAGACGGGTCGCATGGAAGACAGAGCGGTCCACCGCAATTGCGGGTGAGATGTCTTCCTTTGCCACAAGTTCCGGGACCAGCGCCGAAGCTGCGGGCATCTCAAAGGCCGTGACGATGCCGAGGCCGATCCCTGCCGCGACGACGTGCCAGATGGCGATCTGGCCGCTGCCGACGAGCCAGCCGATCGCCAGCGCGAGCAGACTTTGTGCAATCAGGCAGGTGATGATGATGATACGCTTATCGAGACGATCCGCCAGGACGCCTCCATACATGGTGAGCGCGAGCATCGGCAGACCGGAGGCGAAATTCACGAGGCCGAGGGCAAAGGCGCTCGTGGTGAGCGAGGCCATGACCCACCCCTGGGCCATCTGTTGCATCCAGGTGCCGAGCATGGAGATCGCCTCGCCGGAGATGTAGCGGGCAAATGGACCCCGACGGAGAAGCGCGAGCGCGCGCTGCTGAGTGGAGGGTGAGTTGGCAGCCGCGGTGTGCATCGAGGAGCGGAGACGGTAGGTGCGCGGGCGGCAAACGCCAGCTTGGGAAAGCGGAGGTGGTGGTTCTTGATGTGGCGGAGGTTTTTAGGAAAACGCCGAACGCTGAACGCCCAACGTCGAACGCCGAAGGGAGGACTCCGCGGGCTGGCGGTGTTCACCCCGGGGGCAGTGCCACGAAAGGGGCTCTCCTTCGTTCCGACCTCTGTGACCTCCGTGCTCTCTGTGGTAATCCTCAGCTAGACCCAAGTGCAGTAGCACCTGTGCATTCGCACCCACGCGAGAATCTGCTTTCCGCATTTCCGCGCCTCCGCGAGAAAGGCGCGGCGTGAACCGACTTCAAGCCTCCGCCATTCTGCTCCTTCTCTGGGCGGCGATCTATCTCCCCGGACTCGGCTCGACGGAGATCAAAGGTGAAGAAGGGCGGAGGATCCTTCCAGCGATCACGATGCTGGAGACGGGCGATTGGATCGTGCCGCACATTGGCGGGAAGCCGTTCCTCCGCAAACCGCCGCTCATCAACTGGGCCATCGCCGGCTCGATGAAGCTCACCGGCATGCGCAATGAGTGGGCCGCCCGACTCCCATCGGCGCTGTGCGTTCTGGCGCTCGCTGGTGCCATGGTTGCGGTGAGCGGCCGCCGTGAGCGGACGATCTTCACGACCGACGTGAGCTTTATCGCGGCGGTGATGGTGATGACGCAGTTCGGCCTTCTCGCCAAAGCCCGCTTAGCCGGCGCCGAGATCGAAGGTCTTTATGTGCCGCTGGCTGGGATCGCCACCGTGCTCTGGATGGGCTGGTGGGTTCAGGGCCGCTCGCCGTGGCTGACGTGGACGGTGCCGTGGATCTTTCTTGGCCTCGGCTTGCTCGCAAAGGCGCCGCTGCACCTGCTCTTTTTCTACGCCCTCGTTGTAGCGGTGCTCTGGAAGGCAGGGGAATGGCGGGCCTTGTGGCACCCTGCGCACCTCGCTGGCATGGCGCTGATGCTCGGGATCTTTGCCGCGTGGGCGGTCCCGTACTTCCGCTCGGAAGCTGCGATGGAGGCGGCGAAGGTGTGGCAGGATCAATTCGCCGGGCGGGTTACGGAGAATGTCTTCGATTGGAGAAGCTGGCTGCTGAACATTCCGCGCGGGTTGCTCGATCAACTGCCGTGGGTGCTCTTTGCACCGTTGCTCTGGGTGCGCCGGTGCGAATGGTCCGGTCGGGAAGGCGCACTCATCCGTGGCGCTCTGATTGCTCTGCCGCTGTGTTTTTTCGGCCTGCTCCTCGTGCCTGGGGTGCTCACGCGATACGTGCTCCCGATCGGAGTGCCGCTCGCAATGCTGCTCGCGCTCGCCTTGGCAGAGGAAAAGCTCGATCCGCCATCGGAAGTGCTGCGGCCATGGTGGCAGGTGAATATCGGGCTTGGTGGGCTGCTGCTTGTAATCGCAGTCGCGGGCCCAATTGGAGTGGCTATCGCCTTCCGCCGTATTACGGCTGAGACTGGTGAACTGCTTCCCACCGGCGCGACTCTACTCACCTGGCCGCTGCTCGCGTCCGCAGTTACCGTGATCGTTGCGCTCCCGATCGTACTCGCCAGACGGCGCTTTGCACGGCCGACGCGCATCGCCGGCGCAAGTGGCGCTCTTTTTGGCGCTGCAGCCATGCTCTACGCGGCGGATGCAGTGCCGTTTATCAATCGCGCCGACGACATCCGACCTCTGGCTCGTCGGATCGACGCTGCAGTTCCGGCGGGACAGGAGCTCGTCCTTTACGACCCAGGATGGCAGCCCGCAATCGTGTATCTCCAGACGCGCTACCGCTACGCGCCGGTAATGGAGGCAATCCCGGCGGACGCTGAATTCGTGCTGGCGCGAGCCGCAGCAGAGAAGAAGTTCACCGAGAAACGTTCAGATTTGGCCGTCCGAGAGCGGATTTCCGGCAAGACCAAGAGCGAGCAGTTCTTACTGTACGAGCGCCGCTCGCCCAAGTAGCCACGACATCGGACTCGAGACCGAAGCCGCCGCGTCTGCAGCATCAGATCTTCAGCGGTCGCTGGTAACATAAAGACGCAGTCATCCTATACGGCGCTCTTTGAGTCTTTGAGACTTGGAGTTGAAGGCAGACCCGCCCGATCGGGGACTCAGGCACTTACCGTGTGCAAACGAGGCGCTGAGCCGCTTTTGCACTTGCAGCCGCGCGAGCCAATCTCGAATGATGCGCGTCCCGCTGCGGGAAGAGCGCTGTTCTCCCAGCTCCTGGATTGCTCGAAAACCGCGTCCATTTCGCCGCTTGTGAAAAATTTCACAAACTAACTTGCATTCGATTTCGCTCCCCGTCTAATTTGCTGCTCCACGCTGCTTTCCCGCGCATGCTCCTCGCTGATTTCACGACCCTTTACCGCTCCGAGATTCTCTGACGAATGGCGAACATCTTTCCGCGCGGCAGTAACCTAATCCCGCTCAAGATCCTGGTCATCGTGCTCGTGCTCGGTGCCGCGGCAACGGCGGGCCTCTGGTATTACGCCACCCCAAAGTACACCCGCGTCGGCTACCAGCCGGTGCAGCCTGTCCCGTTTCCGCACGACGTGCACGTGAAGCAACTTGGCATGGATTGCCGCTATTGC
>DASVRY010000227.1:0-2517 GCA_036388395.1 Chthoniobacteraceae bacterium | reverse complement strand
GAAATCAGGTGACCGGCCTTGATTTCACGCTGTTTTTCTCAAACGTAAGTCCTTCGAAGTAAGATATTTGCGCTCGTAGCTCAGTTGGATAGAGCAGCGGTCTTCTAAACCGCCGGTCGTGGGTTCGAATCCCGCCGAGCGCGCTCTCTTGATCTTGCGGAGAGAGAAAGCGTCCGGCACGGTGCTTGGATGCGCGCTCAAGCCCTCCGAAGTTCTTCAGCACTCCGGAAGCGGCGCTGCTTTCCCTCTCATCTCCTTGGGCGGTCGGTATGGTCTTTATGTCTGTTGTTTCCGCTGGGCGCGCTGGCGCAGCAGCTCCTGGACGCGCCAGGTCCCGGCTATGAGTCGCAGCGCCAACGCGCAGCTGTTTATCGGCATGACCTTCTCGATGCGCTGCCGCGGGTGCGTCTGACTGAGGCGGCCCGTGGTGCGCGCGACGAGAGTTTGCTGAGGGATCTTGCAGATTCGCTGCAGTTCTTTCAGCGGGAGACGGCGAACGACCTTTCGCTTCAGCAGCTGGGTGAGCCACAAGCCTTTCAGCTCACTGAGCCGTTCAAGTTGATGATTCACTCCTCCGCGGAGTCGCTCAGGTGAGATGAGCGAGCCAGCGAGCAACTCCCTCGGCGAGGCGATCGATATGCATGTGCATATCGTCGGGAATGGGCTTGGCGGGAGCGGGTGCTGGCTGAAGGTCGGCGCTGCACATCGGCCGCTTGCGGCGTTCATGTTGCGCCATATCGGTGTACCAGAGGGGCTGAAGTCAGAGAGGTTCGATGCGGCGTATGTCGAGCGCTTGCTCGAGCTGGTCGGAGGCTCTTCTCTTTCGTCGGCGGTGATCCTGGCGCACGAGGAGGTCTACGACATGAGCGGCCGACAGATGGGAGAGGCGGGCGCGATGTACGTGCCGAATGATTATGTGCTCAGGCTGGCGCGGGAACATCGTGAGTTTCTGCCGGCGGTGTCGATTCATCCGGCGCGACTGGATGCGATGGATGAGCTGGAACGCTGCCTCGAGGCGGGCGCGGTGATGATGAAGTGCCTGCCAAACTGCCAGAACATCGACTGTAGCGACGAACGACTTCGCCCTTTCTGGAGTCGAATGGCCGCGGCTGGCTTGCCGCTGCTCGCGCATACGGGCGGTGAGCACACTTTGCCGGTGATATCGCCACAGTATGCAGATCCGCGCACTTTTCGTCTGCCGCTGGAATGCGGGGTGAAGGTGATCGCCGCGCATTGTGCAACGAAGAGCGGGCTCACCGATCCGGAATACATCGAGGCGTTTTTCCAGATGCTGAAGGAGCACCCAAATCTCTTCGGGGACACGAGCGCCTTCAATGTGCCGCTGCGAGGTCGCCATGCGCGCCGGTGTCTGCAACCGGAGATCGCTTCCCGCCTGGTGCATGGGAGCGATTTCCCGGTGCCGGTCTATGGGCACTGGGCATTCCTTTGGAGAACGATCAGCTGGCGCGATTACCGGCGGGTGCAGGCGATCCCGAATGTGCTGGAGCGCGACTACCAGCTAAAGCGGGCGATGGGCTTTGGACCGGAGCACTTTACCAGGATCGGAAGCTTGCTCCGGAAGCGGGTCTGAGCACTGGCTACTCTGCGAGGCGGGCGCTGGTCGTGGTGCGGTGCACCGGACGGGACGTCGGGAGGGGCAGGTCGGAGGCCCGCGCGCCCCGGGGACTCGTTGGCGACGCGTGTTCGCCGGCTTGTCACACCAGTGGAGCCGACAGGAAAACACAAACAGCCAGCCTACGAGTGCAGGCTGGCTGTTCTGGAAAATTTAGCTTTGCTGCAGGCTTAGGCCTGCCGGTGCACTAAGTGGGGCTGAAGCGGAACTTCGCCTTCGCGCGCTTGGCGTTCGCTTTCGCCTTGCGCTTGGTCTTTTGCGTCGGCGTCTCGAAGGCCCGGAGGCGGCGGACTTCGTCCATGATCCCTTCGGTCTCGAGCTTGCTCTTGAGCCGTTTCAGGGCTCGATCGATAGGCTCCCCTTTGCGAACAATTACTTCTGGCATGTGTCTTCCCTTGCTGGTTTGAGGTTGGTGAAAGAAATGGTGATTAGCGGGGTGCAAGGCTAGGAGCAGGGAAAGCAGACGTCAATGGCAGGTTTTCAGCCATTTTCGCGCGGTGGAAGGAGGTCGTTTCGGGCGCAATTCCTGATCTTTTCCGCCTTCGAGGTTCGATGTTGAGCGTCGGGTGTTCAATGTTGAGCGCCGCGGGCATCGCCGCCGATCTTTTGGAGCCTTGCCGAACTCATGGTCTCTTCAACAACGATACCATTCGTGCTGCGACGCGGTATCAGTTGCGCCGCCCGCACCCTCCCCAGCGCTGTCTCGCAATGCCTCGGCCGTTCGGCTTCGCCCAGGATGACTGCGGGCACCGAGCGCGGCCTCATTCCGCCTCCAGACGCTCCCCAAGGCGCGCTTTTAGGCGGGCGAACTCCGGACTTTGAATACGTGCGAGGTAATCGCGGGCGGCAGCTTTCTCCCCGAGTTTCATGTGCACGCGGGCGAG
>DASVRY010000226.1:0-3450 GCA_036388395.1 Chthoniobacteraceae bacterium | reverse complement strand
CATCGCGGCGAGCACCTGAATTCGATCTATCTCCTGCTCGCCGCGCTTTCCACGTACGCGATCGGCTACCGTTTCTATTCAAAATGGATCGCCGCGCGCGTGCTCATGCTCGACGACCGCCGCGCAACCCCCTGCGAGGTGCATGACGATGGGCGCGACTTCGTAAAGACGAACAAGTGGATCGTCTTTGGGCATCATTTCGCTGCGATCTCGGGTCCAGGGCCATTGGTTGGGCCGGTGCTGGCGGCACAGTTTGGCTATCTTCCGAGCACGCTATGGATCTTGATCGGCGTGCTGATCGGCGGGGCCGTGCAGGATTTCGTAATCCTGTTTGCCTCGATGCGGCGCGACGGCAAATCCGTTGGCCAGATGGTAAAGGAAGAGCTGAATACCACCGCTGGGACGATTGCCATCATCGCCATTCTCGCGATCATCATCATCCTGCTCGCGGTGCTTAGCCTCGTCGTGGTGAAGGCGCTCGCCGAGAGCCCCTGGGGTGTCTTCACCGTTGCGGCGACAATCCCCATCGCCATGTTCATGGGTGGATATCTGCGTTACCTGCGGATCGGCAAAGTGCTGGAAGCATCTGCGATCGGCATCGTTCTGCTGCTCCTCGCGGTCTGGGGCGGAAAGTTCGTTCACGCCTCGCCAGAGCTGGCCGCCATCTTCCGGCTGAAAGCGGAGCCGCTTGCCTGGGCCGTGATCCTCTACGGGCTCGCGGCAAGCGTTCTGCCGGTCTGGCTGCTGCTCGCCCCGCGCGACTATCTCAGTACCTTTATGAAGCTCGGGACGATCTTCGCGCTGGCATTAGGCATCTTTGTCGTGCTCCCGGACCTGCAGATGCCTGCCCTGACGAAGTTCATCGATGGCTCCGGGCCGGTCGTTGCAGGAAAGCTATTTCCCTTCTGCTTCATCACGATCGCCTGTGGTGCGATCTCTGGCTTTCACACGCTGATCGCGAGCGGCACCACGCCGAAGATCATCACTCGTGAGAGTTATGCGCGACCGATTGGCTTCGGGGCGATGTGCCTGGAGTCGCTGGTGGCAATAATGGCGCTGATCGCTGCCTGCACCCTCGAGCCCGGCATTTACCTCAGCATGAACATCAAGGGTGCACCGGCAGACACCATTGCCCAGGTGACGGCGCATGGCTTCCCGGTCACGCTCGCGCAGATGGAGGAACTCGCAAAGACCGCAGGAGAAGACACGCTTTTCGGCCGGACCGGCGGAGCGACAACACTAGCCATCGGCATGGCTAATATCTTCTCCAAGGTAGTCGGCGGGCGCGGGCTCGACCTCTGGTATCACTTCGCGATCATGTTTGAGGCGCTGTTTATCCTCACGACAATCGATGCGGGCACGCGGGTAGGCAGATATCTGCTACAGGATTTCCTCGGTCACGTGTGGAAGCCGCTCGGGGACACAACCAATACGGGCGCGAATCTCCTCGCCAGCCTGCTCCTTGTGGCGGCGTGGGGCTATTTCTTAATCCAGGGCGTGCTTGATCCACTTGGAGGCATCAATTCGCTCTGGCCGCTCTTTGGCATCGCGAACCAACTCCTCGCCGCCATCGCACTTTGTCTTGCGGTGACGATCATCCTAAAGATGCAGCTTCGTTCCCCTACCCCGGAGCAATCTAACGGAACCGGACGCCCGTGGTACGCATTGATCGCGCTCGTGCCGCTCGTCTGGTTGCTCACGGTTACGATGACCGCAGGCGTGCAAAAGATTGGTCATCCCGATCCGCGGATTGGCTTCCTCTCGAAAGCAAGCCAGCTCGACCAACGCTTACCCGAGCTGCAGGCTACTGTCGCGTCTGCCGCTAGTGCCGACGCGCCGGGTGCTGCACAAAAGGCAGTGAGGGCAAACCGCACCGAACGCTTCAATATGATCGTCGATGCAATTGTCGCGGCTGTTTTCCTGGTCCTGGTGACGTTAATCCTCTTGCTTAGCATCCGCGAATGGCTGCTCCTGCTTTCGAAGAGGAAACCAGCGGTGCTCCACGAGACGGAACCCGTCTGGCTGGCTGCGGATGCCATTGCCGAAAGCCGGCCGCTAAACGCGGCGGGGATGCTCGCTGCAGGCGCATTGCTGCTCGAAGAACTGTCCGGCGAGGCAGCCATTGCGCGCGCGCAGAAGGTCGCGCAGCAGTGTGACTGTGTGGAGGCGGCGACAGTGCGTGGCCGGCAGAATGTTTATCTCTCGGCGACAGAGGCACGTTTCAAAGGCGTGAACCGTTGCTGCTGAGCGGAGGAAAGTCCGTGCCGGCGAGACGGCGGCACCAGCACTCGAGACGAGTGCGCTCCCCGGAGCTGATCGGAGACCGCTACTCGCCAACCCGGCTTGCTAAACAATGCGCCAAGCGCCTAGGCTTTCAGCAACTGCTGCAGCGCGTAGTCGGGATTCGCGACGAGCATTGGGGTCACACGAAGCTGCGTCACGCCGGAGCTTGGTAGCTCGTATTTGAAATTGCGCAGGATCCGCTCGCAGACCGTGAGCAGCCCGCGGGCGCCGGTGTGCTCATCCGCAGCGAGGACCGCGATCTCCCGCAATGCTTCGTCTTCGAACTCCACTTCAACGCCGTAAGCGCGGAAGGCTCGCTTGTACTGGCGGACGATGCTGCCTTCGGAGCGCTTCAGGATCTCAAATAGATCGTCGACGCGCAGCTCTTCACAGACGACACGCACGGGGAGGCGGCCGATGAACTCCGGCTCGAAGCCGAACGTCATGAAGTCACGTGTGGAGACTTCGCTGAGCAGATTTGGAGGCGCGGTCTTCTTCGCCGCGCCAAGGCGGCTGGCGATCACGTCCTTCAGCTTTTCGAAGGCGCCGCTGACGACAAAGAGGATGTTTCGCGTATTGATCATCTCCGACTGCGGACGAGCGCCAGAACGCTGCCATTCCATCGCCGCCTGAAGCTGCGCCTGCACGTCGTTCGGGCTTCGGCGTGGTACGTCTGTATCCTCCATGAGCTTCAGCAGTGTGGTCTGTACCCCACGACCGCTCACATCCCGCCCTTGGAGCGTTGAGGGCGCCGCGATCTTATCGATCTCGTCGATGTAGATGATGCCATACTGCGCAAGTTCCACATCGCCATCCGCCTTGTGCACGAGATCACGAACGAGGTCTTCCACATCCCCGCCGACATAACCCGTTTCACTAAACTTCGTCGCGTCTGCTTTGACAAAGGGGACGCCGATGAGCTCGGCAATATGCTTCACGAGGTAGGTCTTCCCGACACCTGTGGGCCCGATGAGAATCACGTTCTGCTTCACATACTCGAGCTGGCGGGCCTCCTCCGGATTCCTCGCCGCAAGTGCGCGCAGGTGGCGGATGTGATTGTAGTGATCGCAGACCGCGATGGCCAAAACCTTCTTCGCCTCATCCTGCTGGATCACGAATCGGTCGAGATGCGCTTTGATGTCGCGCGGCAATTGGCTGAAGCGAAAA
>DASVRY010000225.1:0-3500 GCA_036388395.1 Chthoniobacteraceae bacterium | reverse complement strand
TCGGAGCGCCGGCTTTACCAGCGGAAGAAGGTTTGGCCGTCGGGCCTTTGGCGTCGGCTGTTTTCCTGCCGATCGGTTTGTTGGTCGTTCTGGTTGCCATTAAAATTGTCGCGGTTTGGTAGCTTCATGGGACGCACCTTATTGGGTGGAAGCCATGTTCTTCTCGTGGGCCTGTTTCGCTGCGGCGTGGATCTCAGTTGCGCGATCCAGTTCGATACCGAGCGCGTCGGCGATGTCTTGCGGCTCGACTTCTACGAGCGTGTCGAGATTGGCGAGGCCGCCTTTAACAAGCGCCACTGCCGTGGGCTGGTCAATGGCCAATGCGCTCACGAGCACACCGGCCGCCTTCACGACGCGGGCCTCGAAGACCTCGGCGGCTGACTCATCCTTCTCGATATTGATGTCCCAGCCGGTGAGGCGGGAGGTAAGCCGGGCGTTTTGGCCGCGCTTGCCGATCGCGAGCGAGAGTTGATCCTCGTCGACTTTGATGAGCACGGCTTTCTTCGCGTCATCGAGCGTGACGCTCTTCACCTTTGCTGGCTTGAGCGCCTCGAGGACGAACTCCTTCACGTCGGCACTCCAGCGGATGATGTCGACCTTCTCGTTGTTCAGCTCGCGAACGATATTCTTCACTCGCGATCCACGCATACCGACGCAAGCGCCGACTGGATCTACTTTGTCGTTCGCGCTGTGAACCGCGATTTTCGTGCGGTAGCCTGCTTCACGAGCGATGCCGCGAATCTCAACGGTGCGGTCCGCGATCTCGCTGACTTCCATCTCAAAGAGGCGACGGACGAAATTTGGATGGCTGCGGGAGATGATGATCTCCGGGCCGCGGGCGCCATTTTCCACAGCGACAACATAGGCGCGGATGCGATCACCGATATTGTAATCCTCGGTCTGCACACGCTCGCGTGAAGGCATGGTGGCTTCGAATTTACCCAAGTCCACGACCACATCGGAACGCTCAAAACGCCGCACCGTGCCGCTCACGATCTCCCCTGCCCGATCCTTGAACTCGTCGTAGATCATCTCCTTTTCCGCCTGGCGGATGCGCTGCATCATCGCCTGTTTGGCCGTCTGCGCGGCGATTCGGCCGAAATTGCTCGGGGTCACCTCGACGTCGATCTCGTCGCCCGGCTGCACGTCAGGCTTGATCTTGCGCGCATTGGCAAGGCTGACTTCGTCGTGCTTGTTTGTCACCTTCTCGGCAACAATGAGCTTGGCGATGGCGCGAATTTCGCCACTCTTCGGATCGATCTCGATGCGCAAATCCCGGCCCGTCTCAACGGCCTTCTTCGATGCAGAAAGCAGCGCATTTTGCACCGCCTCGACGAGGACCTCGCGCTTGATGCCCTTCTCGCGCTCGAGGTAATCCAACATGGCAATAAATTCGCTGTTCATAGAAATGGGCCGCATCCGGAGACAAAAAAAAGTGGGGGTTGAATCCCACTTCGTTCGACCGGAGTGCTGGGCCAAACATAGAAGTCGCGAAAACAAGCGTCAAGGGCAGAAACCCCGGCGCTCAGGTGGTGACGCTGCCCTATGAGTTCCTCGGGTCAGGCGCTGCGCGTTGTGTTCTTTGATGCCGCAGGGACGCTCTTTCACCTTCCAAGGGGCGTGGCGTACCACTATGCCTTGGTTGCACGGCGCTTCGGCGTGGAGCTGGATGAGGCGCAGTTGAGCCCAGCTTTCGGCCGCGTATGGCGCGAAATCCCGGCTCCGGTGACCACCGACGTGCCGCGTCCGGACGACGACCGTGGTTGGTGGCGCGAGTTGGTAGAGCGGGTGCTTGACGACTGTGCGGAATCCAAGCTGGATCGTGACGCCTATTTCGCAGAACTCTACCCGCACTTCCTTGAACCGGGCGTCTGGGAGCTCTTCCCAGAGACATTGGAAGTGCTGCAGGCGCTGCATGGACGCGTGTCGCTCCGGATCATCTCGAACTTCGATCGCCGACTTCGCTCCATTTTGGCGACGCTGGGAATTGCCGAATTTTTCGATGACGTGGTGATCTCCAGCGAGTGCGGCGCGGACAAACCGGACGTGCGTGTATTCGCACTGGCGCTGGAACGTGCGGGCGTGGCACCGGAAGAGGCGCTGCACGTTGGCGATGATCCTGTGGCTGACTGGGAGGGGGCGGAGGCGGTTGGAATGCACGTGTGTCGGCTTGCGCGGCCGGATAACACCTTGCGCGAGTTGCTGTCCGTGACGTCAATTCCGCCGACGACCTGCAACGCATCCCCGCCCGCACACCAGTCACCCTGAGCGGAGCGCAGGTGGGAAGGCGGGCGAAGCGCAGTCGAAGGAACCCGTTGCTCGCGGTGGAGACTCGGCAGCACGAAGCGTAAAGCACATTAGCTCGGATGGCAGCGCTTCTCCGCACCTTCCGCGGGGTCCTTCGACTGCGCGCCCAAAGCGGCGCTCCGCTCAGGATGACTCAGATGCTCCAGACCGCGGACGGTCACCAAAAAAAACGGGCCGGCGCCCCACTAAAGCGCCGGCCCGCCCCAACCAAGGAAAATTTGTTTTCGCCGACTACTCAGTCAGCACAGCGTAGGTTCGTTTGCCCTTCCGCTCGATATTCAGCATCACGCCTCTCTTTTTCTCACCCGACTTCTCTGCTGCGGCGGAGTTAATGGCCGCAAGGCACGTCGCAGCATCTGCGACCGGCTTTGTCTCGACCGCGGTAATCACGTCCTCCGCTTGCAGATCAGCTTTTGCGGCCGCACTCCCGGGCGCTACTTCGATCACCGCAGCGCCTGTCGGCTTCCCGTCCTTGAGCCTCATTCCGTGTGAGCCGGCTTTCGTCTCGGGCGTCGTCGCGGCTTTCTTCGGCTGCTGGTTGGCGACCCGCGTGAGTTCTATCGGGAGTTCGCCCGTGATCACCGGCACCCGAACCATTGTGCCGCTGCGCCAAACCGTCAGCTGCACCGTCTGACCAACTTTCTTTCTTAAGATCTCGCGTCTCAGATCGCGCGCCGTGGCCAGCTTAATCCCGTCGACTTCCGTGATCACATCGGCAGGCCTTAGGTCGCTCTTATAGGCTGGAGCATTCGCTTCGATGGTGTCGACGACCACGCCTCTATCGATGCCAGTGATCCGCTCCCGGAGCGCTGGCGTAGCACCGAGCGTCTCGATCCGGATCCCCAGCCAGGGATGCTGCATCTTGCCGGTCGCAATCAACTGCTCCGCCACATCCATAAGGATGTTCGAGGGAATTGCGAAGGCGAGGCCCCGGCCGATCCCATTGATCAGCGTATTCATGCCCACAACCTGCCCCTCGACATCAAAGAGCGGGCCGCCGCTGTTGCCGGGATTGATGAACGCGTCAGTCTGGATGTAGTCCTCGATCAGGATGATCGGCGAGGTCGCCTCAAGGAGATTGGACCGGCCTTTTCCGCTCACCCAACCACACGTGAAGCTGTAGTCCTGGCTGAACGGCGCGCCGATTGCACCGACGAGCTGCCCCACACGGACGGAGTCGCTATTGGCCATCT
>DASVRY010000224.1:0-4952 GCA_036388395.1 Chthoniobacteraceae bacterium | reverse complement strand
CAAGGCTCTCTCGGTGGAGTGCAGCAGGTTTATCCCGCGCAGTGGGCGATGGCTGGCGGCGATCTGAAAATTTCCGCGCAAGCCGACGTGCGCCGCGTGACGCAGGTGGACGGGCAGCTGGTCAACGACTCCTCTTATCAGGTGCCGACAAACTGGCTCTACCGCCGCGGCTACATCGATCCGGCAACCGGCCTCTTCGGGATCGGCGGAGTCGATGCAGATATTGCGAGCGTTACGGATCCCGCGGCGTCCACCACCTGGTGGGTTGATTACAGCAACTTCTTCCAGGGAGTCGGCGCGCTTGGCGGCGGAGACGTGACGATCCTCGCGGGGCGCGATGTGATCAATGTCGACGCGGTGGCTCCGACGAATGCCCGAATGCCGGGCCGGCTCGACGGCAACAACGTCGCACCGGATCCAACGAAGCTGGTGGAACTCGGCGGCGGCGATCTTGTCGTCCGCGCCGGACAGAATATCGATGGCGGCATGTATTACGTGGAGCGCGGCTCCGGCACTCTCTTCGCCGGCGGCAGCATCACCACGAACGCGTCGCGCTCCCCTTCGCTCGGACTGCTCTCATCGTCGGGTCTGCCAGCATCGGCCGATGCGCTCATCCAAAGCCGCTCACCGGAGGTGTTTGATCCGCTCACCTGGCTGCCGACGACCCTCTTCCTCGGGAAAGGCGAGTTCGATGTCGCCGCCCGCGGCGATGTGCTGCTCGGCCCGACGACGAACACCTTCCTGCTCCCGCAAGGTCTGAACAATAAGTTCTGGTACAAGACCTACTTCAATACCTACGCAGCGGACGCTCAGGTCAACGTCACCTCCTTTGGTGGCAGCGTCACGCATCGGCACTCGGTCACCCTGCCGCTCGAGACCGAGCCAAAGCCGATCCTGCTCGCGTGGCTCGAGAAGGTGAATCTCTTCCAAACCTCGAGCGCTGCTTCGCGTCCGTCGAATTGGCAGCCGTGGATCCGCCTCGCGGAGACGCAGGTGACGCCATTCGAAACTGTGCTCACGCTCACGCCGCCGACCCTGCGGAGCACGGCCTTCGGTGGGGATATCAACCTCGCGGGACCCATGACCCTCTTCCCGTCAGCCAGTGGCACGCTGGAGCTCGCGGCGAGTGGCAGCATTGTCGGCCTGCAACCGTCGGGCCGAACGCTCGCCACTTCTGGGCAGCCCGTTACCGCCTGGATGACCGCCTCCATCAATGTGTCGGACGCGAGTCCCTCCGCTACCCGCGGTGCAGCTTCACCGCTGGCTTATCAGAGCCTCGTCGGACGCAGCCAGATCGAGAGCCGGCAGACCAGCAATGGGGTGCTCGACTCGATCAACGTCCTCTTCCGTGAGACGGGCTCATACACCGGAGCAGCAGGCAGCATCGAAACCAAGCAGGCTCTGCACGCCCCGGGCCCTCTGCATGACGGCGACGAGCAGCCCCTGCGCATCTATGGCGGCGGCGACATCAGCGGCTTCTCGCTCTTCTCTCCGAAGGCGGCCCAGATCCTCGCTGGGAACGACATCGCCGACGTGGCGTTCTACATTCAGAACGTCGACAGCAGCGACATCACCGTAGTTTCAGCAGGCCGCGACATCACGCCTTACAGCGAGAATACCGCTCTGCGCACCCGCGCTACGGATCTCCGCCAGGGCAATATCGTCGTCGATCCAAGCCGCAGCACGGTGCTGACGAGCGCTGCCGGTACGGCGGTGACGACTCAGGTGCTGCCGGGCGATATCCAGATCAGCGGTCCCGGTGTGCTCGAAGTAATTGCCGGCCGCTCGCTCGATCTCGGCACTGGCGCGAATCTCACCGACGGAACCGGCGCAGGCATTACCAGCATCGGCAATTTCCGCAATCCCGCCTTGCCGTTTGCAGGCGCCGATATCATCGCCCTCGCCGGCGTGACGGGCGCTGGCGGCAATGGCCCAGCGCTTGGCCTGAGCAACAGCTCGCTCGATTTCGAGAGCTTCCTCAGCACTTACCCGATCGAACTCGCGACGACCTCCAGCTACCTGGAGCAGCTCGGGATCGATGGATCTGCAGAGTCGCTGAGCGATGAGCAGCAGGCCATCGTCGCCCTGGAGATGCTCTTCAGTGAGCTGCGCAACGCAGGCCGCAACGCCGCAACCGTCGGATACGACAGCGGCTACGCGGCGCTCGAGACGCTCTTTGGCACAGAAGAACGCACTGGAGAAATCTTCACCCGCGCCCGCGATATCCGCACCAGCACGGGCGGTGCAGTCACCCTCGCTGCGCCGGGCGGCGGCGTCACCATGGCCTCGGATATCTTCGGGAATCCGCTCACCCCTCCGGGCATCGTCACCGAATATGGCGGCGCCGTATCGATTGTCACGGACGGCAACGTCGACATCGGGCAGGCGCGAATCTTCACCCTCCGCGGCGGCGATGTCACGATGTGGTCGTCGAGCGGCAATATCGCGGCAGGCACGGCTGCAAAAACGGTGGTCACCGCACCACCCACGCGGGTGGTCATCGATACGACCAGCGCGGACGTGCAGACGGATCTCGGCGGGCTCGCGACCGGTGGCGGCATCGGCGTTCTGGCTTCAGTCGAAGGCGTGGAAGCGGGCAACGTGGACTTGATCGCGCCGCAGGGTGTCGTCGACGCAGGCGATGCAGGTATTCGTGTGACTGGCAATCTGAACATCGCGGCAACGGCCGTGCTCAATTCCGCGACGATCTCCGTCGGCGGTGCAAGCAGTGGGGTGCCCGCCTCGGCCCCAGTTTCAGCTCCAAGCATCAGTGGGGTCTCGAGTGCTGCGGCTTCGGCAGGCGCGGCCGCCGCAAGCGCGAGCTCCATGGCCGGACCGCAGAAGCGGGACGAAGAGGAGGAAGAAGAAGAACCGTCGCTCATCGTCGTCGAGGTGATCGGCTACGGCGGCGAAGGCTAGGCGACATGTGTCACAGCTGGCGATTTCACTTCGCGGCCGCTCAAGCGGTCCTGCTGCTCACCGCGACCGCTTCAGCCGCAAATCCAACGGAGAGCGAGGCGCAGTTTCAACTCGCGCGCTCACTCTTGAACAGCGAGGGGCAAAAGCGGGATCCGGCGCGGGCGTTTGAGCTTATGAAACAAGCCGCGGCGAGTGGCCATGCCGACGCGGAAGGGGCGCTCGGCTATTTCTATGCGGCTGGCGTGGCGACCGCGCGGGATGATGCAGAAGCGGTGAGGTGGTTCAGAAAAGGTGCAGAGAAAGGCTCAACCAAATCGCAGTTTAACCTTGGCCGGATGCTGCTCGCCGGCCGTGGCGTCACGCAGGACAAAGCGCAAGCCTTTGAGTGGATCAGCCGCGCTGCCGAGCAGAAGCTCCCTGATGCGATGCATGCCTTGGGGGAAGCGGTGTATCTCGGCTCACACGGCCAGGAAAAGGATCGCCGTCGCGCCGCGGAACTGCTGCGGGCAGCCGCTGATGCAGATCACTCGGAAGCTCAGAATACCTTGGGAGTGTTGCTCCGCGATACTGCCAAATCGCTCGCAGAAACAGCGGAAGCGGAGCAATGGTTCCGCCGAGCGGCGCGGCGGAAACATACCAAGGCGCAAAGCAACCTCGGCCATTTGCTGATCGCGGCCGCGGAGAGAGAACGGCGCGTGGAGGGAATATCTTCTTTGCTGCACGCGTCGGAGCAGAACGAGATCACCGCCGTCCGAACGCTCGAGGAGATCCTCGAGAAAACGCCTCCCGACATCGTCGCTGAGGCGCGGCGCCTGGCCACGGAAGAGAAAGCCTCCGCCGTTTCTACTAGATAATCAGATCAGCCCAACATCCACCGTGCGGGATTCAAGCTCCGCGCACGTCGGTCATTCTGAGCGGAGCGGAAGGAGCTTTAGCGACTGGAGCGCAGTCGAAGAGCCGAGGCTTTGCGAGACAGCGCCGGGGAGGATGCGGGTGGCGCAAATGATACCCCGTTGTCTCGCGAGACCACGCTGAAGAAGATGCGGGCAGCGTCACTCTTCAGAGGTGAGCGCCGCTCTCGCCGTTTCCAGGTTCTGCTGGATGTAAGCAACGTCGCCGAGGAGAACTCGAAGTCGATCATCGGCTCGCTTCTGAGCTGGCACCCACTTCTCGGCGTTGATCACAGGCTCTTCTGAACCGCCCATCTTCTCTTTTGCCTCATCCGCAAACTCATCAAGAAAGTCTTGGGCAATCTGCTCCTTGACCGCCTCTTCCTTCGGGGAAAGCAGGAGCGTCGGGGCAGTAGCTGCCAAGGCCGCAGGGAGCTGTGAACCTCCTGCCATCTCAAAGATGACGCCGGCGGATTGAGCAGGTGCAAAAGCGTTCGGATGCCGCGGTTCTGGCTCCGTCGTCAAAGCTGATTCTTCCAACTTACCTCGGGACGCTGCAATGGGGTTATGGAGCGCTGCACGTGGACTCTTTGACGGTCTCACTGGCTCCATGGCCGCTGCTGGAACTCGCTGAGTTCCGCCTTCTCCGCCGTAATTACGAACGACAACTTTATCAGTTGTCTTCACTCTCGGTAGGTCAGCCTTCCAAGTCGCTTCCGCGCGAAACCCCGGGCCCGCTGGACCTAGCCTTTCCTCCGAAACAGGAGTGGACGCTCCGCTCCTATCGCCAATGCCGGGTTTCCGGAGCTGGTGAGTCCCTATATCGTGAGTTGCCAGCACGATGAATCCGGTGGCGATCCCGGCGACGGCAAGAAGAGCAAAGGAAGTTCTATTCACGTGAAAATGGTTGGGGAGAAAGAAACCAGAGTTAAGAAAAGCGAACTGGCGCCGGTCTGATAACCGGCGCCAGTTGCAGTGTTACTGCCTGCTGGCAGTAGGAGTGTTTAGCTAAGCCAGAGCTTAAGGAGCGACTGGGCCGCCTTCTTCGTCACGTCCAACGGTCATGTCCGTCAGCGCGATTCCGGCGCCGCTTAGATTGCTCGGGATAAGGCCTTTGATTGCCGTATACACCGTATTCTCGTC
>DASVRY010000223.1:0-4328 GCA_036388395.1 Chthoniobacteraceae bacterium | reverse complement strand
TATTTCCACCGGAGTAAGCCGCCCCTCTGGCGTGAGAAATTCCAGCTCGAAATTCCGGAGAGTGCCGCTCTCGAGACAACGATGCAGAGCTCGGGTAATCCGATCGAAATCATCCAGCGCGGCGCACTGCGTCAGCGCGTCCCCGCGCAGAGCATCGATGTCGGCGCGGCCGGTCATCGTCACAAACTCCGCATTCCCGCCGAGCACCCGCCCGTGTTCATCGAGCTGAGTGTAGCCGGTATTCGTCGCCTGCACCATGGTGTGAAAGAGCCGCTCGTTGTCGCGGATTTTCTGCTCGGCGAGCACTCGTTCAGTGACGTCTTCCACGAGTGAAAGGAGCGAGACGATCTTCCCTTCCGCATCGCGCAGCACCGAGCTCTGCCATGAGCAGTGAATGATCTGGCCGTCTTTGCGGAAGTTCCGGTTTTCACCAATGCTGCGCGTGTCGACTCCTTCGAGGAGCCGACGCGATTGCTCCCGCACCTTCGGCAAGTCGGCCGGGTAGACGAAATCCCAGTCGGCGAAGGTGCGCCCGACGACCTCCTCGGAGGCCCAGCCGAAGATCGCCTCCGCACGTCCCGCCCAGCGTTCGATGCGCCCCGCGGCGCTCCATTCCACCACTCCGAGCGGCGAGTTCTCCACGTGGTCGACGAGGCGCTGTCGGGTCTGCTGGAGTTCCGCGGCAGCGGCCTTGATTTCCGTGACGTCGCGGCAGATGCCCACCAGGCCGACGATCACGCCCGCGCTGTCGCGCAGAGGGAACTTCGAAGTTAAAAACCAACCGCGTGTCCCATCCGGCCGTTGATAAGGTTCCTCCCGGTTGATCACCGGAGTTCCAGTTTCGAGGACGGTGCGATCGTCCGCGTGGTAGAGCTGCGCGTGCTCTTTTGGAATGCTCAGCTGGTGAACTGTCAGCCCGGCATTCGGGTAGGCATCGAGATTGAAAGCGCGGACATTCGCGAGGTTGTTCAGCAGATGACGCCCTTCGAGATCCTTCACGAAAAGAGGGTCCGGGATCGCATCAATCACCGTTCGCAGCCGTTCCCGCTCATCGGCCAACCGGCGCGCGGCCTCTTTGCTCTCGGTGATATCTCGGGCAATTCCCACGACGCCGATGATTTCACCCCCTGGACTGCGCAGCGGGTATTTGGAAGTTAGGAACCATCCGTGGACCCCGTCGGGCGTGGTGTAAGGTTCTTCCCGCGCGATGATTGGCTCCCCAGTCTCAATTACACGCATGTCGTCCGCGTGGTAGAGGGCGGCATTCTCCTTCACTCCGGGAATCTGGAACGCGGTCTTCCCGATCATCTCGGTGCTCGTGGTTTTCCACTTCCGCTGCTCCCCGCGGTTGTGCAGCAGATAACGTCCCTCCCGGTCTTTAAAGAAAATGAGGTCGGGAAGCGCATCGACCAGAGTCCGGAGAACCCGATGCTCCTCGATGACCTGCACGTCGACGCTTCTACGAGCAGTGATGTCGTGATTAACGCCCAACGTGGCGAAGATCTCTCCTGCTGCGTTGCGCAGCGGCGTGGTCGTCGTTTCGCAGACTCCGCGCGAGCCATCTTTTCGAATGAATTCGATCTCTCCGTGCCATCGACCGTCTTTCGCCGCGGTGGCGTTGATCGAGTCGGTGAGCACCGGCGCATCGGCCTCGCCGTGGAGAATGGCGGGTGTTTTCCCGATCACCTCGTCACGCAGCCAGCCGAACATCTCCTCGGCGCCGCGATTCCAATCGATGATCACCCCTTCGAGCGTAGTGACGATCACGCCGTCGGCTAGATGATCGAAGACGGCTGAGCGTTGGCGCAACATCTCCATGTCGCGTGTGGCGGGGAAATCCTCGGAAGTCATGCCAGGGGGGAGGCAGTGCACAATGTCTGCCAGATCAGGTCCGGATCTGGCCGGTGCCCCGCAGGAGGTATTTGTAAGTGGTCAGCTCCTCCAAGGCCATGGGGCCACGTGCATGCAGCTTGTCGGTACTGATCCCGATTTCCGCTCCGAAGCCGAACTCGCCGCCGTCCGTGAACCGCGTCGAAGCGTTCCAGTAGACCGTCGCGCTATCGACTTCCTGCAGGAAACGTTCGGCCGTCGCTTCATCGCGCGTGACGACTCCATCGCTGTGATGTGAGCCATGCTCTTCGATGTGAGTGATCGCTTCATCCACACTGTCGACCACCTTCGCCGCCAGGATGAGGTCGAGGAATTCTGTGCGAAAATCCTGCTCCGTCGCAGCCTTCGCATCGCTCATGAGCGCCTGCACCGCCGCGTCGCCGCGCACTTCGACATTGGCCTCCCGCAAGGCACTTCCCGCGCGGGCGAAGAAAGGCTCAGCCACCTCCCGATGCACGAGCACCGTTTCGACCGCATTGCAGACGCCGGGACGCTGCGCCTTGGCATTGAGCACGATGCGCTCAGCCATTTCCAGATCAGCATCCTTATCTATATAGATAATGCAGATGCCATCGTAGTGCTTGATCACCGGCATGCGCGCATGGCTCACCACCGTCTCGATCAGCCCCTTGCCACCACGCGGCACGATCACGTCGAGATAACGATCCATCGCGCAAAGGTGCTTCACCGCTTCCCGATCAGTCGTCGGAATGAGGAGCACGCTATCCGCAGGGAGACCTGCCTGAGCAGCGCCGCGTCCAAGTGCCGCCGCGATGGCGACGTTCGAGTTGATCGATTCCGAGCCACCACGGAGGATCGTGGCGTTTCCCGTCTTCGTGCAGAGCACGGCGGCATCGCTCGTCACGTTCGGCCGCGATTCGTAGATGATCCCGACGACGCCGATCGGCACCCGCACTTTGCTGATGCGCAGTCCATTCGGGCGCGTCCAATCGCGGATCACCTCGCCCACCGGATCAGGCAAAGCAGCGACCTGGCGAATGCCCTCAGCCATTGCGGCCAGCCGCTTCTCCGTCAGCGTGAGGCGATCGAGCATTGCGGCGGAAAGGCCATCCGCCTGAGCCTTTGAAACGTCGACGGTGTTCGCCTCGATGATCGGCCCGCTGGCGCTGAGAATCTCGTCAGCCATCGCGAGCAGTCCACGGTTCTTCTGCTCGCTCGATGCGCGGGCAAGAGCTCGCGCCGCCGCTCGCGCGCGGCGACCCAGCTCTTCGATTTGCTCTTTTAGATCAGTCATTTAGACGGCGCCCCCAAACGGCGGCTGTGGCTAGTGCCAGCAGAGTGCGCCGTCGTCAAGAGCCACGGATGGAGAATTCAGCTCCCGCTCACTGTCTGATCTGGGGGACCGGAAACCGCGTCCCGACAGCTTCGCCGGCGATGATCGCTGGGATCTGCGCAGCGAGCCGACCGCTGGCGATGACGGTCGGAACACCTGCGCCCACAGCGAGCTTCACCGCCTGAAGTTTCGATACCATTCCACCCACCGAGAAGCGGCCTTTTTCCTGGCGAGCAAGCCCTGAGGCCTGCTCGAAATCTTCAACCAGCGGAACCGTCCGCCCGTTCTCATCGAGCAGCCCGTCTACGCTTGTCAGGAGGATGAGTAGATCCGCGCCCGCCAGCATCGCGACCTCCGCAGAGAGTCGGTCGTTGTCGCCAAATTTCAGCTCCTCCACAGCCACCGAATCGTTCTCGTTGATGATCGGGACGACACAGCGTCGCACGAAGAGACAGGCGAGCGTATTGCGCACGTTCTGATAACGAGTGCGGCTATCCAGATCACCATGCGTGAGAAGAAGCTGCGCGACATTTAGCTCATGGCTGGCGAAGGCAGTTGCGTATTGCTGCATGAGCTTCGACTGCCCCACTGCGGCGCACGCCTGGCGCGCAGAGAGGTCTTCCGGGCGCTCCTGCAGACCGAGCACGCCGAGGCCAGCCGCCACCGCGCCACTCGAGACGACAATGCATTCATGACCGCTCTTCACCTGCGCAGAAACCTCAGCCACGAGCCGCTCGATCTGTGGCTGATCGAGCGTCGTGCCTTGTGGGTTCGCGAGGATGCCAGAGCCGAACTTGAGAACGATGCGCATGGAAGAGCGCGAAAGCTGCCCCGCCGAAGCGAACACGTCCAGCCTGCGCTGTTGCTGGCTCGGCTGCGCTGTGCCGCCGTTGCGCCTCAGCTGCGCCGAGTAGCGCAGTCGGCACTTCCTAAATCTTACTTCTTAAATCCTACTTCCAGGTCGACTCCCCTCGCCTCCTCCGCTCGAATACTCAGCGGCTCATGACCCGACTCCGCGCTGCGGCTGCGACTCTTCTTCTCCTTCTCTGCGCCTGCTCGGAACCGCGCCCGGTTGCGGAGACGCTCCTCCGGAAGATCGGGCCCCACGCTTTGCGCTCCGATGCTGCGCGTCTCTACAAAGATC
>DASVRY010000222.1:0-11174 GCA_036388395.1 Chthoniobacteraceae bacterium | reverse complement strand
ACAACCTTCTCGATTCAAACGAGGTCTGGCTCTTCACCTCTACAGGTGTGGTCAGCTCCACGGCGGCAGCTGGCTTCTATGGCAACACCGCGACTGTGCGTGGCACGGACGCGAACGGTAATTCACTCCTCGGCCAGGACGCTGCGTATCACTCCGGCTTCGGGTCAGGCACAGGCAGCGGGTCCGTGAAGATCGAGAGTGCGATTAACGCCGCGAATCCGTTCGCGCCGACCGCCGAGGAAGATGCAGATCTTGCCCCAGGTCGGATGCTTCCTCTCGGCTCGAGCGTCACCTGGACCTATCTGGTGACGAACCAAACCGGCACGCCGCTGACGATCACCAGCATCGCTGATGACTTCGGCACGCCGGGGAACACGTCCGACGACTTCACACCTGCATTCGTCAGCGGCGACGCGAACACGAACGGGCTGCTCGATGCCAACGAAGTCTGGCTCTTCACCTCGGGCGGAGTCAGCACCTATCAAGTGCTCGGCGGCCAATACCGCAACTTGGCGAGCGTCAGCGCTATGACCGCGGAAGGCGCCTTGAGCTTCGACGATGATGCAGCTTTCCACTTCGGAACGACTGCAGGCATCCGGGTGCAAAAGGCGATCAACGCAGCGAACCCGTTCGCGCCGACGGCCATCGAGCTCTCGGAGCCCGCGCCGGGCCGCGCGCTAGCTGTCGGAAGCTCCGTTGTCTGGACCTACCAGATCTTCAACGACGGCGACGCGCCGGTTTCAATCACGACCATTCGCGATGATGCAGGCACGCCCGCGAATGCGGCGGATGACTTCACGCCGAAGTCAGTCCACCAGCCCGCGAGCACGTTCAACATCGGTGACCTGGATCGCGATACGCTCCTCGATCCGACGGAAGTCTGGCTGTATACCTCCGCCGGCGCATATACCGGCACGACGACGGCGGTGAATTGGAACCAGGTCTTCCAGGACGTCATCCAGGTCACAAACACGACGACGACCGGCACCGGATTTACGGTTGATCCAGTCAATCAGTTCGGGGACGACATCTTCACCGGTGGAAAATCAAAAGATGTCGACGGAGTCACGAGCTGGAGCTGGAAACAGCACACGCCGCAAGACAAGGACGACATCGCGCATGCCTTCGGCTCGAGCGTTGCCGACAGCAGCAGCGGACATCAACTCCTCTTCGCTGGGCTTGATCGCTTTGCTGCAAATGGCGACGCGACAGTCGGCTTCTGGTTCTTCCAGAAGGCAGTGAGCAAAAGCAGCAACGGTTCCTTCGGCGGGATGCACACCGATGGCGACATCCTCCTGACCGTGAACTTCACGCAAGGCGGGCAGATCAACTCGGTCACCGGTTTCCGGTGGACGGGCTCGGAAGCGGGCGGCTCACTCACGGCGCTGAACGCTCCTGCGGGCGCACTCTTCGCGGATGTGAACACCGCTCCAGTCTCGGTGCCATGGACCTTCAAGGACAAATGGGGGAACACTTCGCCGCAAGCCGGTGAGCTGATCCGCGCAGGCATCGACCTCACCGCCATTTACGGTGCAAACGTGCCGACCTTCGCCAGTTTCCTCACCGAGACTCGCTCGTCCCAAGTCACCAACTCGACGCTGTCCGACTTTGCCCTCGGCACCATGGGCAAAGTGACCACCACGACCAGCTACAAGGTCAAACCCGGCCAGTACAGCAACGTCGTCACCGTAGCTGCGACCGAGCAGGGCACAAACCTGACGCTCACGGCGAGCGACGTGAACTTCCACTTCGGAGTGGAGGAGAGCACGAGTGAAATCCGCACCTACAACTCCGCAGTCGGTGCGTTGGACAGCCGCACAAGGGTCGCCGCGAGCAGAGAGATCTCCGCAGCTGGCGCTTCAGCTGGGACAGGTGTCCTGAATCAAACATTCGCTCCTGCCGTGAGTCGCCTGCCGATTGCGCTGAACGATCTGGCTCCGATTGCTGGGACCGCCTTCGAACCCCACAGCACGGGCTTTCGCGATGTGAAGCAGCTCATCGCCAGCTTCGGCCAGGCGTCACCTGCGATCCCCACAACACAGCCCGGAACAAAGCTCGTAACTGACTTTGCTGAGTTCGATCTCGATCGAGCCCTCAGTCAGAGCTACGAAATCGCCTCACAACTTCCAGCACCCCCCGAGACGCCGCCGTCGGCGATGAAGGCCTCACTCGCTAACTATCTGAAAGCGATGTCAGCCAGCGTGCTTTAACGATCTCGGCCGGAGACGTGGCGTTACAGCACTCCCCGACCAATCAGCTGCATCAGCTGCATCTGGTTAAGGTAACACGCAGCACAGGACTACCCCGTGGCTGCTCTTCGAAGAGCGTTCTTCTCGAGACGTACTCGACAGATCCGATAAGCAATTCGCTTAGGGTGCGAGTTTGCTGCTAGCCGCTACGTCGCTGCGCTTGCAGTGTTCCAGAGTTTGTAAGGTTGATCTTCGTGTCCCTTCCAAGGACATCGGACCGGCACATTACCGGGAAGACGCGCCAGCCCGTGTGCGGGTAGGTGGCGCATTTCGCGCACTTGCCGGCATTCCGACGATCGTCTGGTTGCCCCGACCTCCCCTCGTCAGCCAAGAGGGTATTTAAACTCACAGCAGTGAAGTAAGCAAAGCTACGCGGAAGAGGTTTATGCCATGCTGAAAGAGTTGATGAACACTGGCGGCAATCGACTCCGCTTGATCTTCCGGGACCCTCTTGAGTCACAAACACTTGAGTGCGACAGTTTATGACCGAGCGCTAGCCAATGTAACTCGCCACATCCGAGTTAGTTAAAAGTGGAGGCGAGGGGAGTTGAACCCCTGTCCTGAAAGCTATCACCGCAGGCATCTACATGTTTAGCCTCGCTTTTTGATTTTGGACTGAGAGCGCCAACGGGCGGGCTCTCTCACTCCGAACGGCCACGAAATTTTCTCACCCTCAAGCGCGGTCATCCCGCTTTCAGGCCAGCCTGCTGTCGTCGCAGATGCATCTAGCAGGCGTTGATGCATCCACGCCGCGGTCAATTAAGCCGCAAGAGCGTACTGCTCGGAATTACCCGAGAAGTCCACTTCGGTGATATTAGCTTTCGCGTTTATCGTGTTTGCCCAGAGAGTTTTACGAGGCCAACCAGGCTTCCTCGACATGCCGCCTGCGTTTCGAGCAATCAGTCGAAACCAGTACGCCCCCGTTTAGGGAGAATGGAAAATACATGGCTAAGAGGAGGATGCAAGCGGGGATCTGGGGAGCGGAAGGAAATTCCAGACGGAGTGGAAGAGAACGCTGAACTTCGAACTTCAAACGGCCAACCTCGAACGCGGGGGTGCACAGTGAAGCCCTAAAGATCCAGGACAGCGATTACTGGCGCGTGGTCGCTGGTGCCGATTTCCGGGCGGACGATGCAGGAGGTGGCCATCTTGGCCGCTTCACTGCTGGCGAGGATGTAATCCAGCCGCCAGCCAATGTTCCGCTCGCGCATTTGCCGCCACGGAGCCCACCAAGTGAAGAGGTTGGCATTTTCCGGATCCTGCTGCCGGCCTAGATCGATCAAGCCTTTGGCGAGGATCCTCTCGAAGAGCACACGTTCCTCGGGGAGCTGGCCAATGACGGCGCGGCGCTCCTTGGGATGCACGTCCGCCTCGGTGCGGGCGATATTCACGTCGCCGCAGATGACGAGCGGGTCGCCGGTCGATCGGAAGTCGCCCGCGTACTCCTCCAGCGAGTTGAGGAAGCGCATCTTCGCGGCGAAATCCTTTCCGCCGTTGGGGACATAGACCGACGCCACGGTGATCTCGCCGATTGTCGCTGTGACCATCCGATTCTCCATGTCGAAAGGCGGGTGACAGTAGCGGGGTTCGGAAGCGCACACATCCTTCGAGATGAGTAACGCGACCCCTGAATAACCTTTCGCGCCGTGCCAGAAGCACCAGTAGCCTTCCATCGCGCACAGGGTCTCCGGAACCTGTTGCGGTGACGCTTTGATTTCCTGCAGGCAGACGACATCGGGACGTTCATCCTGGATCCATGCTTGGACCTGTTCCTGCCGGGCCCGGATGCCGTTGACGTTCCATGTGGCGATTTTCATCAAGTAAAGAGGATCGGTTCGCAACACGTGCATGGGCGCGCGTTGGCATATCTTGCTTCTGCCAGTGCTGCGGCTGGAGGTCCGCTTCATCAGTGATATACGGAACGTTCAGATCTAACTTTACGGGTGGCGGTATGCCTTTCCAGCTTTTCACCTTGTCTTTCGTTGACGAGTTTTTCCTTCTCTTGGATCAAATCGCGAGCGCCGAGCCCGCGACATATCGCGAATGGTCGAAACGCTTCGCGAAATGGCTCTATGGCACTGAGCACATTACGATCGAATACAGCATCGATTATGATGGTGTGGATATCCGGAAACTCTCGCCGGGAACGAGAGGCACGACGATCGCCCACTGGTCATCGACCAACCTGAAGAAAACCTCGATCCGAAATCGATCTTCGACGAACTCTGCGCGCTCGGGAGGCGCTCCCTGCAGGTGCATGATGACTGCTTTCCTCTTGCCTCCGCCGAGTGCTTCCGGCGGAGTCGCCGATGTGAAACGTCCTGTCTTGATTGGTTGTGGTGTCACCCTCCTCGTTTTCATCGTAGGAGTGGCCTTGCTGGTCTTTTTTGGTGCACCGAAGCTCCGCGACCATGCCGTTGGGTGGTTCAAGGAGACGGTGGCAGCCGCCGAGAAAGAGGCGACATTCCAGCAAGCATGGGAGGCGCCCGCCGAGACGGACGCCAATGCGTGGTTTCCAGCTCGTGTGGGCGACTACTCTCTAGACCAGAATCCGCCGGCGGATGATCCCGAGGAATTTCGCGACGTACGCAAGAACCGCTTCGCCAGCTACGTTGCGGTTGCGCAAAAGATCAATATCTACATCTATGGCGCGACCGCGCTCGAGAAGGAGGCCCTTATCCGGCGGCTGCAAGAGGCGGATAAAGGTGGCTCGGTGACTCGCATGACGAGTGGCGACGACAGCTACTATGAGAAGCGCAACGGAACGTCGCACCTTCACGTGCGATGGCTAAAAGGCGTGCTTTTCCTCTTTCGCTCGACAACGGTTGATCCGCGGCCGTTTGCTGCGCAATACCTGCGCTCGATCTCCTCTGCGCCAGTCGTCGAAGCGGTGCCTCCAGCGGCTCCGGGACGTGCGGAGCCAGATAGCTCCGGTGGAGAGTAAATAGCGAGGGGTCTGCTGGTGCCGCACATTGAGCTACAAGACGAGCTAGCGTCTCCAATGTCATCTTTACCGGGAGCGCAATTGAGCCGGATGATAGTAGGCGATTACGCAGCCTGCCGTCAGCACTTTGGGAGCTTGTCCACTACTCGTCATTCGGCTCACCGCTACCGAGCAAGCGGGCGCGGTGTTCTCGAAGGGGAAGGCGAATGGTAAGGGTAAGGCCGTGGCCTTCATCACTCGCGAGGTCGATCTCGCCGCCGTGTTCGCGGACGATCCGGCGCACGATCAGCAGGCCCAGCCCAGAACCGCTCGCCTTCGTAGTGAAATATGGCTCGAAGATCTTGCTCATATCCTCGGCAGTAATCCCGCCGCCCGTATCGGTGAAGCTCACTGCGGCAAACTGGTCCTCGAGGTCCGTGCGAATCCGCAAAATGCCGCCCGTCTTCATGGCTTGGAAGGCGTTCTTGATAACGTTGTAAAAGGCCTGCTTGATCTGCGTACGGTCGAGTTCCAGCAGCGGGAGATCATTCCGTAGCTCCTGCTCGACGAGGATGTTTCGATCTTCGATTTCCGGACCGAGGAAAGAGACGCTCTCCTGCACAAGCAGGTTGAGATTTTCGAGCTGCGTCTGGAGCCGCGCCGGGCGGATCGCTCCAAGGAATTGCTGCACTATCGAGTCGAGCCGCGAAATCTCTTCGCGGGCCACGTCGAGAGCCTGTTGAAGCTCCAGGCGCGCGTTTTCGGGCACTTTACGCAGCTTCCGCTCCATGAGCTGGAGGTGAATGTGGAGCGAGTTCAGCGGGTTGCCTATTTCGTGGGCGACGCCCGCCGCGAGCAGGGTAAGCGCGGAAAGGCGCTCGCTCTGGATTGTCTCTTCGGTGGAACGGCGGGTTTCGGTGATATCGCGGAGGATGACGGCAAAGCCGACCATCTCCTGCTCCGCCACTTTGCTCCGGCGCAATCCAGGCGTTTCGAGGCTAAGCGGGACGACGTAGAAGTTCAGAAAACGGTGCTGCGGGTAGAACACCTCCATGTCGCGGCTTACCACGCGCGCGCTCTCGACCAACCGATCCCACTCGAGTCCGCGCAGCCGTTCACCCATGGGCCGTCCCATGCACTCCTCGCGCTCCAGCCCGAAAATCTCGCAGGCCGCGCGGTTGAGGTAATTGATCCGCCCCTTTACATCAGTGACGATCACGCCCTCATGAATCGCGTTGAAGATCGTTTCGAGAAAACCCTTCTCATCCGCGAGCCGCAGCAAGTAGCTCTGCACATCCTCCGGGCGGACACGACCGATTCGCTCGATGAGCTTGTCGAGAAAGCCGGAGTTCATACCGGCCTCTCCCGCGGCTGATCAAGGTGACTTCTTCTTGAAGAAATCATCAAAGTTGCTGCCTTGGACGGGAGCGGGTTTGATCGCGGAAGCGCCTGTCGGAGCGGTTGAAGCGGTGGTTGAAGGGGGATCCCCAGCGAGCGTCTTCTCGATATCTTGGAGGACCTTGCCCGGTCCGAGATACTTGCCGCCGACGTAGGAATCGGAGAGCACCTTGCCTTCGGCATCGATGAGCACCAGGGACGGAATTCCTCGCCCGGAATAGCCAGTGATTGTCTTGTTTGAATCCTTCTTCGCAAACTTCAGCGCAGGCCAGGGCATTTTGTCCTCAGCTATATACTTCTCCATCTCCGGCTCGCTCTGATCGCTGCTGACGAAGATCAGCTCAAAGTGAGGATTAGCGGCTTTGTGTTGGTTATACCATTCCACAAGCTTCGGTGTGAATTTCCTGCATGGACCGCACCACGCAGCGGAGTAGTAGATCGCGAGATACTTGGCATTAGCCAGCTTTGCGGTGTCGTAGCGACCAACCTTCTTTCCCTCGAGAGCCACGAGATCGCCAGTAAGCGAGGTGACGATTTTGGATTCCGCGCATGCGGACGAACCAAGCGCCAGCAGAGCCGACAAGCCGAAAAGATACGAAACCTTCATGCACGCGAGCTTATCGCCCGAGCGTCACAGGGCAAGCCTCGACGCAGAAAGGGCGAGGCTCTTGCGAGCCTCGCCCTGAATGTTTCTGCTAGACGGCTACTTTACTCTGCAGCTTCGTCGGTCTTCTTCGCGCGCGGCTTGCGAGCAGGCTTGGCCTCTTCGGTCCCTTCAGTTCCTGGAGCAGGAGCGGCTTCTACCGGTGCCGCCTCAGCTTTCGGAGCCTTGGCTTTCGTTGCCTTCTTCGCCGGGGTCGGCGCGGCGACTTCCACTTCGACGGCAGCCCCGTCGACCCACTCGATGAAAGCCATCGGAGCGGCGTCGCTCTTGCGCTGGCCGAGTTTCACGATACGGGTGTAGCCACCAACGCGGGCTGCGGCGCGAGGCGCCACTTCGTCGAAGAGCCGCTTCACGGCGCCTTCGTTGTGCTGGAGCGTAGCCAGCGCCATGCGGCGGGCGTGCAGGGTCTTCTTCTTGCCGAGCGTGATCATCTTCTCGGCGAGAGGACGGACCGCTTTGGCTTTGGCGAGGGTGGTCTTGATGCGGCTGTGCTCGATGAGGCTGCACACCTGATTCGCGAGGAGCGAATCGCGGTGGGCCTGGCTGCGGCCGAGTTTGACTGTTTTACGTTGATGACGCATGGAATGTTTTCTCCTGAGGCGAGGCGGCGGGTTAGGCGTTCAGGTTCGCGTCTGCGCCTTGCAGATCGACGAGGCCTGGCTCGAACTTCATGCCGAGCGAAAGACCGAGCTGGACGAGCTTGTCCTTGATTTCGTTGAGCGACTTCTTGCCGAAGTTGCGATACTTGAGCATCTCGGCTTCGCTCTTCTGCGCAAGCTGGCCGACGCTCGTGATGTTCGCGTTGTTCAGGCAGTTCGCCGCGCGGACGGAGAGCTCGATTTCGTTGACGCTCATGTTGAGCAGCTTCTTGAGCTTCTGATTCTCCTGGTTCTGGGCCTGCGGAGTCTCGTCGAACGCGACAGCGTTCTCGTCGTAGCCATAGAACGGCTCGAAGTGCTTCTTCAAGATGGAGGAGGACTGCACGAGCGCCTCTTCCGGCGTGATGCGGCCGTCGGTCCAGATCTCGAGGAGGAGCTTGTCGTAGTCGGTGCGCTGGCCGACGCGGGTGTTCTCCACGGCGTACTTCACACGGGTCACAGGCGAAAAGATCGAGTCGATCGCGATCAGGCCAATCGGCATATCGGGATGCTTGTTCTCGTCACCGGTGGCAAAACCGCGACCGACCTTGATCTCGAGCTCAGCTTCGAACTTCTGCTTCTTGTCCTGGATGCAGATGATCTGGTCTTTGTTCAAGACTTCGACCTGTGCGGATTCCTGGATGTCGCCGGCAGTGATCGCGCCTTCCTTGTTCACGGAGATGCTGAGATTGCGAACCTCGTGATCGTTGGCCTTAAATTTGATCTTCTTCAGGTTCAGCACGATATCCGTCACGTCTTCGACGATGTTCGGGAGAGTCTGAAACTCATGGTTGGCGCCGTTGACTTTGACGGCGGTGATGGCCGCACCTTCCAGAGAGGAGAGGAGCACGCGGCGCAGGGAATTTCCGACGGTGTGTCCGTAGCCAGCCTCGAAGGGCTCAGCGATGAACTTGGCGTATGTCGGGGTGGCGGTCGACTCGTCTTTGACGAGCGACTTGGGCATTTCGAAACGGCCTAAACGAACAGGCATAATGGTTTTTTGTGGGAAGTGGAAAGGTGAGCTTCAGGCGGGAACGCGCTCAGCGAATGCTGGGTGCGACACTGGTGATCTCTTCGATTCTACTTCTTACTTTCTATCTCGCCGGGTTTCCCTTGGCGCGGTCGGCGGCCATCAAGAAATGGCTGCCCAAGGACCAACGGCGTTGCTTCTGAGTTGCGCTTGGGGCGGCGAAGAAACACCACCTGAGCGCTTCTGTAAACCTATTTCTTGTCCAGACGCCGCTTACCGGAGCCGCTGGGTGAAGCGTTTAACGCGGTCCGCCGTATCTCGCCGTTCCCGGAGCCACTCCTCGGCTTCAGCAACGGTGGAGAAAACCTTCGCGATTTCCGGCGGAGCTACCTGCAGGGCAGTGTCCGTCGAGATCTGGCTGAAGCGGGAAGGGGAGTAAACCCACGCAAAACGCCGCATCCCTTTGGCACGCATGCGGGGGAACCAATTTGCCCCAACCCACTCCGCTGCCCCAGTCCAGATCCCGGCGACGTTGGTGTTGTCGTTCAGGACGTCGTAGGTCTGCCGCGCCAGCATGCATAGCAGCAGCTGCTCGCACCCTTGTTTCACCTGCTCGACTGCCTGGTAACCGGTCCAGTCCGCATACAGCCAGTGATCGAGCGGATTGTGGTAAATGGAAACGTTCGTCTGTTGGTACAGCAGGGTCATCGCAAGGGAACCGTGAAATCTACGGCTACTCTCGCTATCTGCCAAGTGGGGAGGCGATCGGGGTGACCCGTGAAGTCGCAGTCGGTGACCAAGTGAAGGCGTGCTGGAGCGCCCCCGCCCAGGTGACCATCTACCAATCACCAATCACGCTGTCTCTTGCTATGCTCCCATGCCGTCTTCGAAGCTGCCCGCAGCAGCGGGCCAGCAGAGGTGATCGCGCACGAAGGCGATGCCATTCGCGCTCGTATAATCGAGGTCGCGATGGGCGCTTTCAGCTTCCACGACGAGCGGAGCGTCAGTCGTGCCCATAAGCTGGCAATAGCGCTGTGGGTAGCCGACGTGCAGGAGCATCTCGACATAACGGTGCATGTTTAGATCGCCGCTTGGCAGATCCGTGAATTGCATCGCGCGCTTGCCCCACGCGGATTCCATCGTGCGCAGTGGAAAGCCGGGACGAATGACGAAATTCTTCACGTGCGCCGCGTAGATGCGCGAGCCCACTTTCATGAACCGCGTTTCCCAGTCTTCACCTTCCCAGCAATGCGATGGGTCCGCGTTCACGGCCATCGTCTCATCGCCATCGGTGATCTCCACGAGCATGTTGAAGTCGTCTGCCGTCGAGGCGCCGGTGCCAGGATGGATCTCGTGGCAAAGCTTGATCCCGAGTTTGCGGGCATGATCGCGGATTTTCTGCGTCTTCTTCACGAAGCGCTCCTGACCTTCCTTCATCAGATCGTAGCCTGGCCCAGCCCAAAAGCCCCACGGATAGCCGGTTGCCATCTCCCAGCCAAAGGCGACGCCCCAGAACATCGGCAGCACCTTCACCTTCAACTCGGCTAGCAGGTCGAGGAGCTTCAGGAGGTAATTTTCCGCCCACGCTTCGATCTCTTCGGGTGACTTCTTCGCGACGTCTTCCGGGATGAATGGGCGGATCGTCGGCGAGCCAGTCCACGCGGTGGTGTGAACCCAAATCGGGCAGTGGGCGCTCACGCCGTCAAGGATCATGCCGGCCTTCTCGAAGGTATCCCGGATCTCTTTCGCCGATTGAAAGAGGTCACCGCCCTGGAGCATATAGTTGCTCGGCTGGGCGCCGGTTGCGCCGGAGCGCTTCGCGTAGGCGAGGAAATCGGGAAGGGATTTTGCGCCGTGCTGCGCGCCTTCGATGCTGGGATGGAAACAAGGTTGAGCCATGGGGAAGTAAGTAGTTGCGGGGTTTGCGAGAGCCTTGCGTCTTAGCGGCTGCGAAAACGTCTCGCAATCGCAAAGGTGCATCGGAAGTAGAAAGAGGCCTGTATTTTTGGTGCGCAAACTCGCCATCCGCGGCTATCTCTGCGCGATGCTCGACGATATCGAACGGATCCTATTGCACGAACAGACGATCCTCCGCCGACTCGACGAACTCGCGGCAGAGATTACGGAGGAATATCGAGACAAGGAGCTCACGGTCATCGCGGTGCTGAATGGCTCTCTGATCTTCGCCGCCGATCTCATGCGCCGGCTGCCGCTGCCGATGCAGTTGGAATGTCTCAGCGTGGCGAGTTACCACGGCGGCACGGAGAGTTCAGGGCACGTGACGTTCGATCAGATTTCCTTCCCCGAGGTAAATGGGCGCCACGTGCTCATC
>DASVRY010000221.1:0-3675 GCA_036388395.1 Chthoniobacteraceae bacterium | reverse complement strand
ATACTGGAAGATCTGCAGGGTTAGGATCGTGATCAGCGTCGTCATCGTGAGATACCAGACGAGTGGGCGGGAATCGATGATCCCCTTGGAGTAATCCTGCATGTGCTGAACGGCCGAGAAGTAGCCGAAGAGATCTTTGATCGCAGGTGCCGATATGTTCATGATCTCCGGCAGGAATGGCAGGAAGAGCATCAGCGTGATCGTGGTGAAAGAAATCGTGGCGGCGTTGATCTGATCCTTGGTCAGGGCGGAAGCCAGGCAGCCAATCGAAATGTAGAACATGCCGAGAAGCAGAAGGAGCAGATAGCTACCCCAGTAAGCTCCCGCAGCACTGGCGGCGGTGTGACCCGTGAAGAACTGGAACGCAGCGAAGCAGATGAGGCTCGGCGCCCAAAGAATGCAGTAGAAGAACACCGCGCCGAAGAACTTCGCCAGCACCACCTGGACGTCACTGACGGGAGCAGTGGTTAGTGTTTCAAAGGTGCCCATCCGGAACTCTTCCGAATAGATCCGCATGGTGATGAGCGGGAAGCTGAGGATGAAAGGGAACCAGAAGAGCGCCGGCATGAAGAACGCCTCCACGAGCGTCACTTCAGTCGGGTAGCCGTTGAGGATCGACACCTGGCTGTAGAAATTGAAGCCGGTGAGCAGGAGGAAGTAAAAGAGCACTACGTAAGCGATCGGCGAGTAGAAGAAGGACTTCACCTCGCGGCCAAGCAGAGTCAGGAAGGTTTTCATGGAAAGAGCAGAGTTAAGTAAATGGTGGTGATCTGGACGCAGATAACCGGTGCGGCAGCGTGAAGTGGGAACGCGTCCTAGCTATCTGCGTGAGTGAGTTCGACGAAGACGTCCTCGAGCGTCGCGCGGCGGCGGGTCAGTTCCCGCAGACCCCAGCGCTTTTCGGTGACGAGGCGCATGACATCCTCACTTGGGTCGGCATTCGCTTCCAGCCGCATCTGGTAGGTTGTATAGTCGCCGTCTTTTTCCTCAGTGACTTCTTTCACTCCCGGGAGTTGAGCGAGGGCTTCACGGGCATTGTCGGTGCCGGTCTTTGCCTCGATGCGCATGCTGCCGGCGGCGCGGTGATTGCGCAGGAGATTCTCCGCGGTATCGGAGGCGCGAATCTGGCCCTTGTGAATGACGATCACGCGCGAGCACATGATCTCCACCTCCGGCAGGATGTGCGTTGAAATCAGCACGGTTCGCTTCGTTGCGAGGTTTTTAATCAGTTCGCGAACCTGCCGGATCTGGTTTGGATCGAGCCCAATCGTCGGCTCGTCAAGGATGAGGAGATCCGGATCGTGCACGAGAGCATCGGCGAGCCCGACGCGCTGACGGTAGCCTTTACTAAGTGCACCGATGAGCTTCCGTTCCACGTCTCGCAGATTGCAGAGTTCCAGCACGTCGCCGACGCGCTCCTTCACCCGGCGACCTTCGACGCCTTTCAAACTCGCACGGTAGCGAAGATATTCGCCGACACGCATGTCTGTATAGAGCGGGGTGTTCTCCGGCAGATAGCCAAGATGCTTCCGCGCCTGCAGGGACTGCTCAAAGACATCGAAACCGGCAATTGTCGCCCGGCCGGAGCTCGCTGGCATGTAGCTCGTGAGAATCTTCATCGTCGTGCTTTTGCCCGCGCCATTAGGCCCGAGGAAACCGACGATTTCGCCTTTCTCCACTTCGAAGTTCAGGTTCTGGATGGCAGCGAACCCTGCATATCGTTTGGTGAGGTTTTCGACTTTGATCATGGAAAAATAACGTTAGCGGACAGTGAGGGGGACCGACTGGAGCTGACGCACGTTTTGCCCGCGGACTCGACGCACAACGCCGATCGTGAAGTCCACGACAGAACCGCTGCTCACCTGCTCCAACAGATCCTCGATCTGCCGGGTGGACGTGACTGGATAGCGGCCCACTCGATGGATGACAAGCCCGCGCTTGAAGCCCGCCTCCTCGGCGACACTACGCGGATCTATATCCGAGATAAGCACCCCATCCTGTTCGGTGATGCCAAGGGACTCGGCGAGTTCCGGCGAGAGGTCCTGCAGGTGCAGTCCGAAATAGCGCCGGGCGAGACTCGTCGTGATGGCCTTCCGCTTTGGGGTCTCCGCAGCGATCTTCTTGAACTCCTCTACGCGCTCCCGAACCGTCGTCCCGGCGATGGCGAAGCCGATTCCCTGCGCGGGGACACCTTGCGGCGTGTAGGCCATCTTCACTGAGCTGACGCCAACTAATTTTCCCGCGAGATCGACCAGCGGGCCACCGCTGTTCCCGGGATTGATCGCGGCATCGGTCTGCAGCAATTCCTTAAACTCCAGCTCGTCCACGGTAATCGCCCGCTTTTGCGCGCTCAGAATTCCGCGGCTCACGGAGCTGCCGTAGCCGAGCGGGTTTCCAAGAACGAGCACCGTCTGGCCGAGATAGTTTGGCGACAGATCGTTCACGTCGATGAACGGGAGCGTCGTCTTCGCCTCGATCTTGATCAGCGCCAGGTCGCTTTCGCGAGTGCCCGCGACGTACTGCGCGTCGTAAGTGGTGCCGTCGCTCGTCGTGACGGAAATCTTCAGGTCAGCCGCGCGCTCCACGACGTGCTCGTTCGTCACGATGTAGCCCGATGGATCAACGATGAATCCTGAGCCGAGGCTCTGGACCGTTTGGCGAACAGTGCGCGGCGGGCGCATCTGCCCGCCGAAGAAATTGTAGAAGAAGTCGTCGTATGGATCCCGGACCGTGCGCTTCACCACGCGCTCGGTGTTGATATTCACCACCGCTGGCATCGCTTTGCTCACGGCGATGACCGACGGCTCTTGTGCCGGATCGGGTGCAGCCTGGGCGCGCCCGGCGTCGGGACAGCAGAAGATCAGCGCGAAGAAAGCGGCAGTCAATCGGCTGACGTTCTGGGCGTGGAAGGTCATCTGTGGCGCGGGATGCCCTGAGACAAGCGGGCGACAGAGTTGCTCAAAAAAAGTTCCAACAACGCAGCGCTGAGTTGCCAGTTAGCTTTGAATTTGAAGAGTGGTCCTCTTCCCATGTTGAAGCTCCCCAAACTCCGCTGTCACCTTCCGCTCCTCCTGGCTCTTGCCACTGCGGCCACATCACTCTGCGCGCAGGATGCGGCACTGGGCACGGCTTCCTCTGAGGTAAAGCCGGTGCTGCCGCCGTCGGACTCGAAGGCAGTCCCGACAGCTCAGATAGTATTAAACGACGGCGACACCGTGGTTTTCCTTGGCGACTCGATCACGCATCAATGTCTCTACACGCAGTATGTGGAGGATTTCTTTTACACCCGCTTTGCTGGTAAGCGGCTCCATTTTCACAACGCCGGTATAGGCGGCGATCGCGCTCAGGACGCGGTGAACCGCTTCGACGAGGACGTGGCGGCCTTCAAGCCAAAGCTCGTCACGGTGCTTCTCGGGATGAACGACGGCTCTTATACGCGCTACGAGCAACCGATCTTCGACACCTACCAACGGGGCATGAACACAGTTCTCGACCGGATCGCGGCGATTGGCGCACTGGCTGTTCCGATGACGCCGACGATGCACGACGCCCGCGCGGCCAGGGTCGGCGGGAAAGGCAGCGAGCCGCGCGATACTTACTACAATGGAGTGCTCGCGCTCTACGGCGCCTGGCTGCGGGAACAGGCGCAGGTCCGTGGGCTTGGCTTCGCCGATC
>DASVRY010000220.1:0-4682 GCA_036388395.1 Chthoniobacteraceae bacterium | reverse complement strand
TGCTCCATCGAACGGCAGAGCACCGTGAGTTCGCTGCCTGCCGCGTTTTCCCGGGCATCTGGTGTCGCATCGAAAACCTCGCGCCACGTCCGCGGCGACTCAGGGCGCCGTTCGCTCCGCGCCTCGTCGAGGGCGAAGACTAGTTCGCGCCGAAGCCGGTTAAGTTCACTGATCGGGAGAATCACTTCGCCAGTCAGGCCGTTCGTAAATTTTCGCAGCTCGTAGACGCTCTCACCAAACCGCCCGAGATGTTCTCGCAACTTCTCGTCTGTCATCGGAGCGGTCCGCGCCGTCTGCAGCGGCTGCGCGGAGCGAACAGATGCTTGCGGAGAGTGTGAGCCGGCTGGTGACTCTGAAGTGCTCTCCCGTTTTCCTGAAACCTCTTCGGCAACCGAAGCTTCCACGGTCAGCGGCTCCCCCGGACAACCGCTCACGCGCAGATCGACTGATACCCGTCGCCGCGGTTCGAGGCGCCCGCTGAACGACTGCTGGAGTCGCTTCTCCAACGCGGGATCATCCGTCTTCCAAACGCGGTCGCCCGTTTTGATCCGATCGAAATCGATGTGCCCGCGTTGGAAGAACAGCTTCCCCCCTTGCACCTGATAGAGTCTGCCGCCCTGCTCTGCATTCGTATCGCCGCCGGTGTCGAAAACCACGCCATCACCCGGCTTCAGCTCCACCGAGGAGCGCACTTCCACGAAGTCGCGCCCGACCTTTTCAACCAGCCCGGCGAAAGGCCCGCGCTTCTTCCCATAACGAGCCGAGACAAGCTCCTGGTGATTCACGCCGTGCATCCAGCCGGAGTAAAGTCCGCGGGAAAACGTCATTTCCAACTGGTAACGATCGTCGGGCGTAAGGTTCGCCTCGCGCTGCTCCACCGCGGCGTCCAAAGCCTTGCGGTAAACCTGGCAGACGGCGGCGACATACTCCGGTGACTTCAACCGACCTTCGATCTTGAAGCTTGTGACGCCGAGTTCGAGCAGGCGCGGCAGCTCGTTCACTGCGGCGAGATCCTGTGGAGAAAGCAGATAACGACGCGTGCCGAGATCCTTCACTGCGCCGTCGACGACGAGTTCGTACGGCATGCGACAGGCCTGCGCGCATTCCCCGCGATTGGCGCTCCGCTGCCCGAGCGACTCACTCGTGAGGCACTGCCCGGAATACGCGACACAAAGCGCACCGTGGACGAAGACCTCCAGCGGCAGCCGCGGCTGACCTTCGGGCGGGTCGAACTTCGCCAGCTCCCGCAATGAAAGTTCTCGTGCGAGCACCGCGCGACGGATGCCGAGCTCGCGCGCAAACTCCACTCCTTCCGGCGAGGTAATCGTCATCTGGGTCGATGCATGAATCGGCAGCTCAGGCGTGATTTCCGCTGCGAGCCGGATGAGCCCGACATCCTGCACGATGAGCGCATCCACGCCGGCGCGATTGCAGATGCGCAGTTGCTCCGCGGCCCCGTCGAGCTCGCTGGTGAAGACAAGCGTGTTGAAGGCCACGTAGGCCTTCACACCGTGCCGATGGCAGAAGGCGACGACCTCCCCCAGCTCTTCGTCCTGGAAGTTGTCCGCGCGCAGTCGTGCATTGAACCGCGGCAGCCCGAAGTAAACTGCATCTGCGCCATTGGCGACGGCGGCACGGACGCACTCCCAATTGCCCGCCGGGGCGAGGAGTTCGGCATATTCAGGCAGAAAGGGCATCGTTCCCTAAGAAGCCACGATTCAGACGAGACCCAAGCGGAATCAACCGCGAAGATGCGAAGACCGCGAAGGGCAGAGGCGGGAACCCGCGGCGGGAGCAACAAGCGCGGCGGACACTCACTAGCAAGAGGAGCGGAATTTTACCACGGAGAGCACGGAGGGCACGGAGAGAAGGCGCGGGAGCATTCCAATGCTGCCTTTGTGCCCTTTGTGCCTTTGTGGTTCTCTTTTTACCACGAAGACGTGAGGCACGAAGGGGAAGAGACTTGCCACTTCCGCGAGGCTCGACCTCCTCTTCTCCGTGCCCTCCGTGGTGAATTCGTTCCCGGCGCGGTGCCTTCCCTTCCTTCCCTTCCTTCGCGCTCTTCGCGTCTTCGCGGTTAGTTATCCGTCTGAATCAGTAACGCTCCACTTGTCGGAGAAAAGCAGCCCAGCGCGGTCCGGGGCGGCCGCCATCCATTAGGATGCGCGGGCAATTCTTCTGGTGGCCGCCGAAGTTGTGCTGCGGCCAGTGATGGTGCGGCACCACCTGATTGAGGGGAATGCCATGCTGCCGCCGCAGCCAGGCGACGAGTTGCGCCGCACGCGCCACGGCCGCGGCTTGTCTCCGGGAGTCGCCAAACTCGCAGATCTCAATGGCAATGCTGGTGCGGTTCCCCGGGCCGTCGTGGTCCGCGTGTTCGCCCTGGATGTTCAGCGGCAGGTGCTGGATGGCCACGCGATCGTCTACTGTGAAGTGCCACGTGACGTAGCCGGTGCGGTTCCACTTCGAGCGCCCGCGGAAGGCGCCATTCAGCATCCCGCCCGCGTGTTGCATTGCGGTCGCTCCGCGGTTGGCCGTGCTATGCACCGTGATGTACGACGGCCGCAACGGAAACTCGACGCGTCGCCCAACCCGGCCGGGGGGCAGGAGCATCTGCTGTAGATTCACTGCGCCTGGTGCGCGGCCGCCACCCGCAGCAGCGCTGCCGCTTGTTCCACAGCTTGTGAGAAGAGACGGCGCGGCGAAAAGGGCCGCGACCAACGGAAGAAGGCGAAGGATCCCAGTCACGCAGTCAGCTTAGTGGATCCACTGCAATGGCCAAGATCCGTCGTGCGTCATCGACAGCTTAGTCAAAGCTTGCCCGCTGCTTTAGCGCCGGAGGGTTCACATATTCAGCGACGATCGCGCCGTCTTTCTTTACGCGGATCCAGATGCCGCCGAGCCCATCCTTCACCTTCTCCTTGATCGCGCGGTTTGTATAAGACCAACCCGCCTTGAGCTCGGATTTGTTCACCTCGACCGGGATGGTTTGGAACTGTTGCTTCTCGCGGTTCTTCAGTGCTGCAATGGTATGAGCCCCGGGATTGCCCTTCAGCTTCCGTTCTCTCAATCGTGCCTCGTCTTCTAGGAGGAAAACGCGATATTCAAGCTCAAGACCTTCGAGATTCTGGAAGCTCTTGTTTTCAACGGTGACTTTGTAACCCCAGCTTTCTTTTGAAAGATTAGTGTTCCCGGTCTCCGTCCGTTGGACATCGAGGCGCGTACGATCCGCGCTGAAGTTCAGATTTAGCGGGCCAGCCGCGAGAGTTCCGGTCATGCCGATGAGACCTGCCGTCAATGCCAGGAGAGTGGGCGCGCGTTCCATGCATGATGCCTAGCAACGCCGCGGGTGTGCCGTCAATTCAGCAATTCGGCAGCACCCGCGGTGCATGGCTAACCTTCCGCTCGATTCAATGCACTCAGCACCGCCTTGATCGAGGCCAGTTCGATATTGGTATCCACGCCTGCCCCCCAGCGGGTTTTCCCGTCGGCCGGTTTGATCTGGATATAAGCAATCGCACTGGCTTCGCTCCCGGCGCCAAGGGCGTGCTGCTTGAAGTTAACGATCTCGAAGCGCGGTCCGCCGCTGACCGCAAGCGCATGCACAAAGGCGGCGATCGGTCCGTTGCCTTCACCAGTTAAATCCACCCTTTCCCCGTTGCGAGCGACCGTTGAGCGGCAACGGAAGACGCCGCCTGTGCCGTCCGCATGGAAATGCTGCAAGGTCCACGGCTCCACGCGCTCGATGTATTCGCGCCAGAAGATCTCGCGCAACTCGGTGGCCGTCACCTCACGCCCGAGCCGGTCGACTTCATCGTTGGCGCGCGGGCCAAACTCGCGCTGCATCTCTTTCGGCAGTTCGATGCCAAATTCGTTCTCGAGCAAATACGCAACGCCGCCTTTGCCGGACTGGCTATTCACCCGGATCACTTCACGGTATTCACGTCCCAAATCGGCGGGATCAATCGTGAGGTAAGGCACGTCCCAGTGCGAGCGTGTGCCACCCTCCCACTCGGCCAGACCCTTCTTGATCGCGTCCTGATGCGAGCCAGAGAAAGCGGTAAAGACGAGTTCGCCGGCGTAGGGCTGACGCGGCGGTATCGTCATCCCGGTGCAATGCTCGAACATGTCGCGCAAAGCGTTCAATCGAGAGAAATCCAGCCCCGGCGCGACGCCGTGCATATATAGGTTCATCGCGACATTCACGATGTCGAGGTTTCCGGTGCGCTCACCATTTCCGAAGAGCGTGCCTTCCACTCGATCCGCTCCGGCGAGCAGCCCCAGCTCGGTCGCGGCTGTTCCCGTGCCACGATCATTATGCGTATGCAACGAGACGATCAGCGCCTCGCGATGCTTTACGTTGCGGATCATCCATTCGATCTGGTCGGCATAGATATTAGGCATCGCCACCTCCACGGTATTCGGGAGGTTGATGATCATCTTGCGCTCCACGGTGGGCTGCCAGACATCGATCACCGCCTCACAGATCTCTCGAGAGAATTCTACTTCCGTGAGCGAGAAGCTCTCGGGCGAATACTGAAGCGTCACGCGAGTCCCGCCGGCTTCGAGTGCGGCGACGCGCTCCTGCACCCACCGCGCACCGCGCACAGCCAGGTCAACGATCCCCGGCTTATCCAAGCCGAAGACGACGCGTCGCTGCGCTGGTGAGACAGAGTTGTAGA
>DASVRY010000219.1:0-4704 GCA_036388395.1 Chthoniobacteraceae bacterium | reverse complement strand
CGGAAGCACAACGGTTGGAGAAGATGTTCGAAGTCGACTTCGCCGCCAGTCACGAAGTGACCTTGGAAGAGTTCGCCAATCGTCCGCTCGGCCGCAGATTGCTAGAATCGGCATTGCGTCCACTCGCTCCGCTGCTCTAGGACGACGCTCTCTCCGGCTAACCGGCAGAAGCCTCGTGCGCGCGATAAATGCGGAGCAACTCCGTGACTAACACACCATCGATCGTCATTCCGTCGTAACACGCATTGGAGATGCTAACATCAGTGCAGTTCGCATTGGAAATGACGGCGCCTGTGAACGCTACATCTTCGAATCGCGCAGCAGTTAGGCTTACATCTAGAAACTGCGCGCCGCTTAGCTTAACATCGCGAAAATGAGCATCGGCGAGGTTCGTGTTCACGAACCTTGCACCAGCCAGGTCTGCGTCTTTTGTTAACATTGCGAATATTAGGCGATCGCGAGAGCGGAAACCCAGCGCCTCAGGCGAGGATCTGCTTCACCACCTTGCAAGGATCGACACCCGTCAACTTCGCGTCCAGCCCCTGGAACTTGAACGTGAAGCGATGGTGATCGATGCCGCACAAGTGCAGCATCGTAGCGTGGAGATCGTGCACACTCACGGGATTTTCCACCACCCGGTAGCCGAGATCATCCGTCGTGCCGTAGGTCATGCCGCCTTTGATTCCGCCACCGGCCATCCAAAGCGAGAAGGCGTTGATGTGGTGATCACGTCCGCTCCCCTGTCCCATTGGCGTGCGGCCGAACTCACCACCCCAGATGACCAAGGTGTCATCGAGCATCCCCCGCTCTTTCAGATCCTTCACGAGAGCTGCGCTGGCCTGATCCGTCTCTTTAGCGGATCTCGGCATGGCTTTGTCGAGGTCACCGTGGTGATCCCACGCACGGTGATAAAGCTGAATGAACCTGACTCCGCGCTCGGCCAACCGGCGAGCGAGCAGGCAGTTCGAGGCGAAGGAGCCGTCGCCTGCCTCTTTGATCCCGTAAGCTTCGAGCACGTGCTTGGGCTCATCTTGAAAGTGCGTGAGCTCCGGGATGCTCGACTGCATGCGAAAGGCCATCTCATACTGCGCAATTCGCGTGGCGATCTCTGGATCCTGATACTCCTGGCGTCGCTCATTGAGCATCCCGTTCAGCCGCTGCACTTCTTCGACAACGAGCCGCTGCGTGCTCTGGCAGACGCCATCGGGGTTCCCCACGTAGTGCACCGCGTCGCCTTTGCTTTGGAAAAGAATCCCCTGGAACTTGCTCGGAAGAAATCCGCTGCCCCATTGCCGGTTGCTCACCGGCTGAGCTCCTTCGCCCTTGGACATGAGCACGATGTATCCGGGGAGATTTTCTGTCTCCGCGCCGAGACCATAGATCATCCATGAGCCCATGCTTGGACGCCCCTTCAGGATGCTGCCGGAGTTCATGAAGGCCTGCGCCGGATCATGATTGATCTGCTCAGTGGTCATCGAACGGACGATGCAGATCTCATCCGCGATGCCGGCGATCTTCGGAAAGAGGCTGGAGATTTCCTGGCCGCTCTGGCCGTGCTTCTGGAAATCGGTAAAGGAGCCGCGCGCGATCAACGTCGCATTCTGAAGCTGCGCGAGTTGCTGACCTTTCGTGAGGGAGTCGGGAAACGGCTGGCCATCGAGGCGCTTCAACTCTGGCTTCCAGTCGAAGCTTTCAAACTGAGAAGGTCCGCCGGCCATGCATAGGTGGATGATCCGCTTGGCCTTCACTGGCAGATGCGGCTGAATCGCGCCCGCCCACTTTGTGCCGGGAGCTGTAGCAAGTGGACCGGCGGCTGAGGCGGACCTGGCGAGCAGATCACCGAAGGCAAGGGCGCCCATGCCATACGCAGTGCGATGCAGGAAGGAGCGGCGTGAAAGGTCGCGCGCAAACTCGGGAGTAGCGAAGGGGTTCATACTAATAGCGCGTGATTGTTTCGTGGAGGTTGAGGATCACCCGGCAGACAGTAGTCCACGCCCCGAGGTCGTTCGGATCCCCTTGAGCAGCCGGCGCGAGGCCGATCTTGAGCAGCTTGGCACCGTCGGAGGAGCCCGCCTTGAATTCACTGCGAGCCTTGTTCAGCGTGCCAAGCAGCGCTTCCTTTTCCTCCGGCAGCGGCGCGCGGGAGAGCGCCTGCTGGAAAGCCAATTCGATCCGCTGAGCGTCGTCACCTTGGATCGCGAGCAGGCGACCGGCCCAGACCCGCGCTGCCTCCACAAAAGTCGGGTCGTTGAGCAGCGTGAGCGCTTGCTGCGGAGTATTCGCGCTGGTGCGAAGGGCAATGCAGTCCTCGCGGCTTGGGGCGTCGAAATTGATCAGCATCGGATGTAGCTGCGTGCGCTGCCACCACATGTAGAGACCGCGCCGATACTGCGATTCGTCAGCGTCTGGCTGGTATTCGCGCTCGGGGAACTGCAGATCGCCATAATACTTCGCCGGCTGGTAAGGCTTGGCAGCAGGGCCGCCGATTTCGCCGTTGAGCAAGCCGGAGATCGCCAGCGCATTGTCGCGGACGAATTCCGCATCGAGCCGACGCGGATTCTGCGCTGCGAGAAGCCGATTCTGCGGATCGAACTCCTGCACCTCCGGACGCAAGCCCGCAGCCTGCCGATAGGTGTCGCTGGTCACGAGCAGCTTCACCATGTGCTTCGTGTTCCAGCCGCTCTCGCGGAATTCCGCGGCGAGCCAATCGAGCAGCTCCGGATGGGACGGCGGTTCCCCCTGTGCGCCGAGATCGTCGAGCTGCGCGCTGAGACCGACTCCGAAGAACTGCCGCCACAGACGGTTCATCACGACGCGTGCAGGAAGAGGATTCTCTGGGGCCACGAGCCACTTCGCCAGATCGAGCCGATTGAGCTGGCGCCCTTCCACCCCAGCAAGCTTCGGCAGAAAGTGCGGTGTAGCCGCCGGAACAACTTCACCCGTCTCGTCCTGCCAATTGCCGCGCGGAAGCACGCGCACGGTCAGTGGCTTGTCGGTCTGCTGCGTCACGAGCACCGGCGTCTTGCCACCTCGATACTCGAGCAAATTCGCGTCGAGCTTCGCGACTTTCGCAAAGGCATCGGCATTCCACGCCGTTGCACGCAGGTGATACTCGCGAGCCGTGCCCGGATCTGAAATCAAGCTGGCAAGGTTCTCCGGAAACGTCGGCTGCTGCACATCCAGCGGCGCGAGCGGCGAGGTGCTCACGCGGAGGCTCCCGACGCGATTCTCCGGGATGCGCACTCGAACGGTATCACCTGGCTGCAGAGCTACTGGCTGTGCAGGAAAATAGACCGCCGTATGAGCAGCGTTGGCTTCATTGCCGGCAATCTTCCACTCGTCTTGCACGCCAGTGCGCTCGAAGCCATTGAAGTAGCGCGGTGCGCTGCGGTCTGCCTGTGCGAGGCGAATGTGGATGGGCGTGGACTTTCCATCCCGCACGAGTTCGAACTCGGGGCGCAGCCAGTCGTTGCCCTCAACGCGGAGGACGCGATTCCCATGCTTTGAATTCGGGAGCAGCTCGATCTTCAGCGCAGCCAGCCAGCTTGCGCTTGGCTGGAGATCAGCCTGGATCTCACGGGTTGGCTTCACCTCCATGATCACGCGACCATCGGCTTCCTGCTTCGCCTCGGGCTGCGCAGCTTTCACGGTCAGTGCAGCCTTCGGCGTTTCCCAGCCGCTGGCGTGCTGCTCGAGGAACTTCATCGTCCCGCTCTGCCACTCCACGAATTTCTCAGGCGGCGCCTCTTTGCTCCTTACCGCTTCTCCGATCTGGGCCTTCGCGGCTTCGATCCGGCGCTTGAGCGCAGCGCTTTCGACGATGAGCTCCGGCGGGAATGGATGATCATTGCTCCAGCCAGCGAGATCGGGATTTGGGCTGGAACCGTAATCATGGTAAACACCCCACTGCTTCACATCGGCAAAGAACGCTCCGAGGGAATAGACATCCTTCTGCGACCAGGGATCGAATTTGTGGTCGTGGCATTCGGCGCAGCCGACGGTGCTGCCCAGCCAGGTGGTGCCGACAGTACGGGTGCGATCTGCCGTATACTTGATGAGATATTCTTTCGTTTGCGCACCGCCTTCCCGCGTCACCATGTTCAGCCGATTGAAGCACGTGGCGATGAGCTGACTCGGAGTGGGGTTTGGTAACAGATCGCCGGCCAGCTGTTCGGTCGTAAACTGATCGAATGGCATGTTGGAATTGTAGGCGTCGATCACCCAATCGCGATACGCCCAGACCGGCTGACCTTGATCTCCGTGAAAGCCTACAGAATCGGCATAGCGGGCGAGATCCAGCCACTGCTGGGCCATGCGCTCACCGTAACGCGGAGAGGCCAGCAGTCGATCGACGAGGCGGTTGTAGGCTGAGGAAGATGCAGCAGCCTCAGGATATTCGGAGCTGCTCTGAATCCCCTCGACCGGGGCGCTCTTCTTCTCCGACTCCTCCTTTGCTTCCCGCACAAACGCGGCGACTTCATCCGGGGTAGGCGGAAGACCGGTTAGATCCAGCGAAAGGCGTCGGATCAGCGTGGCAGAATCGGCAACTGGCGCTGGGGAAATCTTTTTCTCGGTAAGCCGCGCCCGGATGAATGCGTCAACCGGAGATGCTGCAGCTTCGGGTTTTGCTTCTCCCTGGGCATTCGTCGCCGCATCCACACCGGGCAGCGGCGGACGGACCACCGGTGCGTACGCCCAGTGCGG
>DASVRY010000218.1:0-1969 GCA_036388395.1 Chthoniobacteraceae bacterium | reverse complement strand
GAACGGCTCGCTGCGCGGCTTCGGCTCCTCCTACCGTGGTAGTGCGCTATTCGAAGCCGGTTCATTCAAGGGCCGCAATCAGTCGCTGATTTACGGTGAAGGCGGCGCTGTCGTGCGCGACTTCGGTTTCCTCTTCGGCGGCTTCCCGCAGACTTTGCAGCGGGAAATCAACCAACCGGTGAACGTCGCAAACCTGCTGCGGATCGGTGATTTCTACCTGCGCAAGACGGCGACTAACGCAATTCCGCCGATCTATTTTGTGAATGACCTGGCGCAGCGCGGCTTGACCACGAATGAGCTATTTGGCATCCGTGCGGGAAATCCGGGAGCCTCCTTTGCCTCGATCGTCTGGCTTCGTGTGATGCCGCCGCCCGCGTCGCAGATCTCTACTGTTCGGACCGGCTCTAGTTCGTAAGTGTCGCATGAGGTGCCTCAAATGCAGCGCTCCAAGCCGAGCCAAACGAGTGGCACCATCCGGTGTCGACGACCGGAGAAACGACGGCTTCCTTCCTTGTGCCGGAGAGCCAGGCAAGCTAATGAGGGCGCGCATGAACAGCGAGCGCGAGTAGCCGCGTAGCTTCCTCCAACTCCGCGGCGTTTCGTATTCACACCGAACCAATCTCCTCGATGTCCAAGCCGAAATTTGCGCAGGCGATCGGAAGTCTTTTCCAGAGGGCACATCGTTTCAGCCCATGCCGGAGCACCGCAAACGATCATGCCTCTCGAGCGGCGGGATTGCGCTTCGAGCCCTTGGAAGGCCGGATCCTGCTTTCTGCATCGCCTCTGGCTGACGGCCAGCACGCGGAGCTGTCGTCGGTCGTGGAGAGCCCGGGCGGTGAGGGGACTCCTTGGCCTGAAGTGTTCGCCTATGCTGAAAAGGCGCCGGAACTTTTCCCCCCGTCGGCGGCGGAGGCACAGCCTGGCACGATCGAGGGACGCGTCTATTCGGACGACAACAGCAACGGGGTTGCAGATCCGGCCGAGGCCGGCATCGCGAGTGCAAGCGTGTTTCTCGATACGAATGCGAATGGCGCGCTCGATACCGGCGAGCGTAACGTGGTGACGAACTCGACCGGAGCTTATCAACTGACGGGGCTTGCGCCGGGGACTTACGAGGTAGTGACGACTTTGCCATCCGGGATCATGGCGCTGCCATCGCAACCGGCCACCGGACGCAGCACCTTGATCGTCGACGGCAGCGGGCAGACGCAGGTGGCGAATTTTGGGTATCGCGGCGCCGGTCTCTTCGGCGGTGACTTCAACGGTGGCACTCTGCCCCCGGGTTGGATCGCGGCGGGGGATGTCACTTTCGTAAATGGTGAGGTTCGGCTCGGGGAAAATGGCGGGACTTCGACCCTTAGCTACGACTTCATCGTGCCGGCTGGGACTGAGGCGATGAGCCTGATCTTCCCTACCTTCGCGTTTGCCTCGAATGGCCCCAATCCGCCCGATGCGATTGAGGTTGCGGTGCGGGATCGGCAGACTGGCGCGTCGCTTTTCCCACGTCCGACCGGGCTCTCCGGAAGCGACGCTGTGCTAAATGTGCAGAGTAATGGCCGCATTTACCTCGCACCCGGCACGACCATCTTTGGGCGGGAAGTCAGTAGCGGCGGCACCATCGCTCTGGACCGACTGCTCCCGGTGGTGATCGATCTCAGAGGCGTCCCGGAGGGCACTGCGGCCTCGCTGTCGATCGATCTTCTGAGCTTCGGCCAGCAGGCGAGCAGCGTAAGGCTGGACAATGTGGTGCTCGGGATCCCCCAGGGTATCTCGGGCGAGTTGGAGTTCGAGACCAGCGCGCTCTCCGTCGGCGAGAGCGCCGGGACCGCGACCCTCACCGTCCGGCGGGTGAACGGCGCAATCGGACGCGTGACGGTGCCATATTCGACGGTGAACGGCAGTGCCACGAGCGGGCAGGATTTCGTCGCCTCCGCTGGCGAGCTGGTCTTCGAGACCGATGAGCTGACGA
>DASVRY010000217.1:0-6170 GCA_036388395.1 Chthoniobacteraceae bacterium | reverse complement strand
CTTTTCTCGCGGCGTTTCTCCTCGTCGCATGTTCCGCAGCCGTTGCAGCAGAGCCGGCGAAGCTCGTCGTCGCCATTCGCTACCTGCAGTCAAACGGGGTCAGCCATTCTCACCTTTACCTCTATCGCGAAGACGGGAGGCTTCTGCGGCAGCTCACAAAGAACAACCCGGGCCAGGACTTCGATCCGCTCTTCGCGGAAAATGGCGAAACGATCGTCTTCACCCGGGAGCTTGACGGCGATACGAAGCAATTCTGGAGCGTAAGCTCGCGGGGCGGTCAGCCGAAGCAGCTCTCAGCAGCACCCGATTGGTATACAGCGGCGAAAACCTCGCCTCACTTCACGCGCTTCCAAGAGAAAAGCGAGATTGAGGCCGAAACGCCCGCATCCAACGGAACCGAAAAGGAAAATGATTCTCCTGCTGGCCCCCCGCCCACCTTCCGCGCACCCGATGGGTCGGTGGAGGTCGTGGCGCAAAAGATGGCCGACGACGAAGACGATGCGATGAACCTTCCCGGGACGGGAAAGCACTTCCTTCTCCGGGACCTAAAAGCCGGCACCGAGGTGAAGATGGGAACACTCCCAGGTTTTGTCGGCCTTCGTCACGTACTGCCGCTTCAGGGCTCGAGTGGCGGAGAGTTCCTCTTTCAAGGTGCGTTGCGGGTTATTTTCTTCACGGTTCATTTGAACAGCACCGACGGGGACACCAACTTTGCTCTTGATCTGAATACCCGGAAGATCGTGCGCCTTTCCCCAAACTGGGCCGCTCCAATGCCGCTGCCGGGCAAAGCGGCATTTCTCACCCTCACCTCCGAAAGATACCTACCGATTCCCGGAACCAAGAAAACTGCCAACTGCAGCTTTCTGGAGCGCTGGGACGCAAAGCTGGACAAGGTGCGCTATGCGCGCCCTGGTGCGGCGGCGATCTGCTACGGAGCCTCTGTGTATCTGCCGGGACAGACGCCAGCTACAGTGAACTTCAGGCGCGACGAAGACTATTGAGCAGGCCCAACTGGGTTAAGCTTCCATATCGCAGTGCCGAGGAGTCCACATGAATTGGCTGCGGGTCTTCCGGTTCCGCCGTGAAGGAACGGAGTAGTCACCGCTGCCTGGGCTGCTGCGTCTCAGGCGTTCTGCCGGCGGTCGAAAGCGGTCTGCGCGGCGGCGTAGATCGCGCGGAGCGGCTGTCCGGTTTTCGCGCTTATCTCCCGGCACGATTCGAACTCCGGCGCGACCTGTAACAGCCGGTCTCCCTTGTAGCCGAGCTTCACTGTCACCGGGCCGAAGTCGGTTTCCACCTGCTCGAAGCGCCGCTGGAGCTTTAGCCGGAGCACTTTTTCGATTCGCAAACCAAAGGCGCTCGTCTGGGTAAAAATCACGTCCGTGAGCCGCGTGACGGCTGTCTCTTCACAAAGCACGGCGAGCTGCACGCCCGGCCGCTGCTTCTTCATCTGAATTGGGGTGAGCCAGACATCCAGCGCTCCGGCAGCCAGCAACATCTCGAAGACGGCACCGGTCAGCTCTGGCGAGAGGTCGTCGAGATTCGTCTCCAGACGAGTGACGGTATCCGTATCGTAACCGTCCTGCATCGGAGTTACTCCGTGACTAGTTCGCCGAGCACCGCGCGCAAGACGTTCGGCCGGGAGGCGAGTTCGCGCGAGCCAAGCCCGTAGCCGATCTTTTCCACCTTCATCTTCGGCATCGGGCCAAACGCTGCGGCGAACTCTGCGGCGATCGCCGCTCCAGTGGGCGTGATCAGCTCGTGTGGCTCGTCGATCTGGCTGATTGGGATACCGCGGAGGATTTCCAAGGTCGCGGGGGCTGGCACCGGGAAGGTGCCATGCGCACATTCGATGAACCCTTTGCCGTCGTGCAAATCCGAGACGAGCACCTGCTCGATGCCGAGTGCTTCCAAGCCGACACACGCGCAGATGATGTCTGCAATCGAATCGAGCGCACCGACTTCGTGGAAGCCGACATTCTCCGGAGGCACGCCGTGGATCTTCCCTTCGGCCACTGCGATCCGTTGAAAGATGCCGAGCGCGTGCTTTTTGACGAATGGGGAGAGCTCGCTGTTCTCGATGAGCGTGCGGATTTCGCCGTGACTGCGACCGTGCTCGTGCCCATGCAGATGTGAGTGCTCATGCGCGTGTTCATGGCTGTGAATTTCGTGGCCGTGGTCATGGTCATGATCGTGATCATGGCCGCAGCATTCGTGTCCTTCCCCGTGCTCATGCGCATGCGAATGCGAATGGTCATGCTCTTCCTCGTGAACATGCTCCGGAGCATTGCTGCCATGGCTGTGCTCATGTCCGTGCTCCCCATGAGCAGAAGCATGCGGCGCTTCCTCCACGTGCGTTGAGCCGGCGTGGATGCTGAATTTCACCCCTTCCACGCTCTTGCGACTCTGCCGCTCGAAGTGCATGTGAAAATCACCGATCTCCAGCTTCGCGAGCTCCCACTCGAGCGTGGATGGCTTCACTCCGAGATCGCACAGGGCACCGACAGTCATGTCGCCACTGATGCCGGAAAAGCAGTCGAGAAATAGAACGCGCATAATCGATCAGGAGTTTACTGGCTGCGAGCGCAGGGCGACGAGTTCGGCCATGGTGACCTTGTGATCGTAAAGCGCCTTGCCGATGATGCAGCCATAGAGGCCGGGCATCTGCGATAGCCGCTGCACATCCGCAGCGCTGGAAACGCCTCCGCTGGCGATGAGCTGGCAATCCAGCTCGGAAAGCATCTTCTCGGTCTCGGCGAAGTTCGGCCCGACCAGCATTCCGTCCGTCGCTATGTCCGTATAAATGATCGTGCCGGCTCCGGCATCCTCGGCCCGGCGCGCAAGGTCGAGCGCGTTCAGTCTGGACTGTTCAGTCCAGCCCTTCACCGCAACCATCCCGTTCTTCGCGTCGATCCCGACGGCGATTCGTTCACTGCCGAAGGTCGTCGCCATTTCGCGGACGAAATCGAGCGACTCCGCGGCTCGGGTGCCGATCACGACGCGGGAGACACCTGCCCCGAGAGCCTTGGTGATCGCCGCCTCGCTGCGAATGCCGCCGCCGAGTTCGCAGGGAATTGAGATCGCCGCCGTGATCGCACGAACAGCGTCGAGATTCCGCTGCTCCCCGCTGAATGCTGCGTCAAGATCTACAATGTGCAGGTAGTCGCCACCTTGCTCTTCCCACTGCCGTGCGAACGCCGCCGGGTCGTTGGAGTAGACGGTTTTCTGATCTGCTTTGCCTTGGCGAAGCCGGACGACTTCGCCTGACATGAGATCGATAGCAGGAAGGAGAATCATAAATCGTGATCTGCGGCAGCGAGGATGTTGCGTGTGACCGGGGCCGTTACGCCAGCAGCCTGAATGAAATTGCGCAGAATTCCCAAGCCGATCTGCTGGCTTTTCTCCGGGTGGAATTGCACAGCGGCGACATTGCCCGACGCAACCCCGGCCGCGAACGTTTCTCCGTAGGTGGAGGAGGCGCTGATGATCTGTGGATCTTCAGGCACCGGAAAGTAGGAGTGCACGAAGTAGACGTGCGGATTGGGCGGCATCCCGCGCCAAAGTGGGTGCGTGGTGTCGGCGATCTCGAGGCTGTTCCAGCCGATCTGTGGCACCTTGAGGCCGGGAGAGCTGAAGCGCTTTACCTGTCCGCCGAAGTGGCCAAAGCCCCGCACGCCAGGCGATTCCTCGCTTTCATCGAAGAGCAACTGGTAGCCGACGCAAATGCCGAGGAATGGACGATCCGCGGCGAGCCACTCCCGCAACGGCTCCCAAAGACTGCGGCTTTGCAGGCCGCGCACACAGTCGCCGAACGCGCCCACACCGGGTAGCAGCACCGCCTTGGCCTTCTCTAGGTCTGCGGGCGTCGAGACGAGTTCGACCGCAGCACCTTCGTGTTGAAGGGCGTTATGCACACTGCGGATATTGCCGCTTCCGTAATCAATCAGGGCGAGCATGAGCTTTTCGGTTCAGAGTTTTTGCATCGGAGCTAATGCGGAGTTGAACATGGCACGTCTCCGCCAGCAATGCCGCTTCTTCCACTCAAGCTCTGTCATTCATGAAGACGCTGTAAGGACGGACACGTCCCGCTCTGCCACGGCATCTTCTCGGGACCTTTCGATGGACCCCGACTGCGCTTCGCTCAGGATGCCCTACTCCCCCGAAGCGCGTCGACCACGGCTGACCACCGCCCGAGCACTAAAGCGTGCCTTTTGTGCTTGGGACACCGTGGACGCGCGGGTCCAACTGGCAGGCTTGATCGACCGCTCTGGCGAGGCCTTTGAAGACCGACTCCGCCATGTGATGAGCGTCGCGGCCGTAGAGGATCTCCACATGGAGATTAATCCCGGCGTGGACGCTGAAAGCGCGGAGAAACTCCTCGAGGAGGCTGAAGGAAAACGCACCAATCGCCGACACGCCTTCGGGGGCGCGGAAGTCGAGAAACGGACGGCCGCTGAAATCCACCACGACCCGCGAAAGCGTCTCATCCATCGGAAGGTAAGCGGAGCCGTAGCGACGGATACCGCGCTTATCCCCGAGCGCTTTTGTGAATGCCTGCCCAAGCGCGATGCCGGTGTCCTCGACGGTGTGGTGAAAGTCGACCTCGATGTCGCCATCCGCCTGCACCTGCAGATCGACCAGACTGTGCCGCGCAAAGAGCGTCAGCATGTGATCGAAGAATGGAATCTTAGTCGCGATGGTACTCTCGCCGCGACCATCGATCGTCAGTTCGATCTGGATTGCTGTTTCGCTGGTCTTGCGGTCGATGCTGGCCCGGCGGCTCATGTGGTATTTATTCGAGCACGTCGTTGGCGCGGCTCTTGATCTTGCGATAAGCAGTCACTGCCGCGGTTACCAAGGCAATGAGAATCACCACGACGATCGCTCCTGCTGGCGTCATGAGGAAGGGCGTTTCGTCATCCGACTCTTCACGGGCTGCGGCGCGTGCTGGAGCGGGCGTGGCAGGCTCCACCTCGGCGGGTGGCGGCGCCGGAGCTTCCGCAGCGGCCTTCTTCTCCGCCGCTGCGGCAGTCTCCGCTGTTGCAAACTCCTGCTTAGCCAGGCTGATGTCTGTAGTCAGCCGTCGCGCCAATTCGTTTTCCGACCAAAGCGCAGTGGCTTCCTTGGCGAGCTTGTCCGCATCGTCGAACTTCTTCTCGCCCAGCGCCGCCTGCGCCTTCTCCGCCCTTTGGATCGATTGGCGGAGCTTGGCCGTGTCGATGCGCGCGAGAGCCTGCTGCTCGGTCGGAATCTTTGCGGAAATTGCGGCGAGGCTCTTTTCGCTGTTGGCGATCAAAGGCGGCCATTTGAGCCCCTGCTTTTGCGCCGCGGCAATGGCCGCGTCCGCAGCAGCCGCTTCCTGCCTCTGTGCGGCCATCAGCTCGGCCTTCTGCGCGGTATTCGCGAGCTGGGTGCCCTGCTCACGTTCCTTCTTTGTAACCGCGGCGGCGAGTTTCTGCCGCTCGATGTCTACTTTGAGTGACTCCAGAATCTGACGCGAAGTCTCGACCGCATCCGGGAACGATCGTGAGCCACGGAAGTTCTTCTCGAGGACGCCAAAGGAATTCAGTGCGCCAAGCCAATCCCGGCGGGCCGCCTGTTCCTTCATGTAGTTAAAGGCGATCAGCCCGTTGATCTGGTAGCGCTCCTTCTGTGCTTCTTCTGCACTCAACCATTTACCAGCGAGCTTCACTTCCCCGGCGTCGACGCGCTTCTTTTCCCCTTCGAACTCCGCCGCGGTCTTCTTGGCCTGCTCTGCATGCGGGCTTGTCGGATACTGCGTAGCGAACGCGCTCAGCGTCTTGATCACCGGGTCGTATGATGCCGCTGGGAGAGAGTCCGCGCCGGGCTTGTAGTTCTTCAGCGGTTCCCACGCAGCGACCGAAGGATCGGCTTTATCGACCTTGGCCACGTCGCTTTTCGGGATGGTGCGTTGATCGGTGATCGTGGCGGAGATTTTCTCCTCGATGACCACTTCGGTCTCAGTCTCGCTGACAATGCGACCTTCGACTTTGTCGCCGTTCTTGAGGGTGACACTATCCGCGAAACCACTCACCGAAAGGAAGGTGAGGAGGACCGCCGATAACCATAGGGGACTGGTTTTGGGCATGGGGGCGAGAAATTAAGCAGAGCTCCGGAAGGAGGGAAAGGACTTATAGGAGAGGGAGCAA
>DASVRY010000216.1:0-3185 GCA_036388395.1 Chthoniobacteraceae bacterium | reverse complement strand
CGCGATTGCGCAGCACGCCCGCGATGAAGCGGAGCTGCGGATGCCACGGCTGCCCGGTGTAGATCAAGGTGCCGCCGGGCTCCAGCGCCTCGGCAAAGCCGGTAAGGCAGGTTCGCGCCGCATCGTTACTCGGAAAGAGCTCGAGCAAACCGGAAACGATGCCGATTGTCGGCCGCGGATCGAGTCCAGCAAAGGAGCTGCGGTCGAAAGCGTCGCCTTGCGAGATGGTCACGCCGTCGAGCTGCAGTTTAGCGCGAAGCCGCTCGGCAGCGGCGACATTCCGCGACTTGTAATCGCGCAGAACTGCCGTGGCCGGAATGTCGCGAAGCGCGGCTAGCGTCTCCAGCACGTAGCGTCCCGCGCCGCAGGCCGCGTCCAGAATGTGCACGTGCTTTCCGGCGCTGTGCTGCTCGTGGATCGCGGCGCGGAGCATTTCCTCCAGGTGCTGGCGGCGGATCCGAATACCCGTCCAGCCGGGGCTCTCCAGATAAGCGCGATCCATGGCGCGGCCCAGTATTGTGCTGCCGCGGGGGTGATTCTCGTAGACATAGTCGAGCGTTTCACCGGAATCGAACCCGCTGCGCAGCCCCAGCGCGATGCCGCCGCTCAGTCGCCCAAGCGTCGAAAAGCCGAAGCGCAAAGCCGCCGCGCCAGCGGTGCCGGGCACGCCGAGCAACTCCTCGTATTCGGCGCGGGTGTGGCCATTCCGATCCGCGGCACTCAGGCTCTGGAGCTTTGCACGTGGAGCGTTGAAGAGCCGGGTGACGAACTCACGCACGTGGTCGACCACCGTGGCGCGTTCCTTTTCATGGAAGATTGCGTGATGGAACCCGGGCAGCACGTGCCGCGTCTTGTCCGCAGATCCAGCGCGGTCGAAGAACGTCCGCTGCACCTCGTTGTCGACCACCCAATCCGCGCCCGCTGTGAGCATGAGCAACGGCACGCGGATCGCCGCCGCGTCCTCCACAAGTCGCGCGCCGGTGTCGTGCAGGTCGAGCAGGAGATTCACCGCGATCTGCGGGAAGACTGCTGGGTCTTCTGTGTAGAGGCGCGCCTGCTCGACATCGTGAGTGAGCATCCGCGCCTTCACGTAGCTCTTCACATAACCTCCGCCGAAGAGCTTCTGCCGCAGTCGCAGAGCAGGCACAGCCAAGGGCACATACAGCCGGACCCGGAAGGCCGGCGTCGCCAGGACCAAGCCGCGGATCGGCGGCGCATAATCGTGCACCCATGCCGTCGCCACGACAGCTCCGACGCTATGTGCGACGATGATCATCTCCTCCATGGCGATGCCGTGCGCCTCCTTCACATGCTGGAAAAAGGAATCCACATCGCGAACCAGCACGCCAATGTGCTCCGCGGAACCGCGTGCGCCCGGTGAGGCCCCATGCCCGCGAGCATCCCAGGCGAAGACATCCACGTCCTCCAATCCGAGCGCTTCCACGGTCTTCTGCCACCGTCCTGAGTGTTCATGCCCGCGATGGAAGAGAAGCACCGCTTTTCCAGAAGGTCGCGTTGCGGGCCAGTGACGGTAGTGGAGGGCGGCTCCGTCGTGAGAGGTGAAGGGCTGTGACGTCGTGTTTCGGGCTGAGATGGTCATTTTCAAGTTGATGTCGGTTGAGTGGCGGCGTTGTGCGGCGGTATGGCCCTTAACACCCGCCGTGCCATGCGCCCCGGAGCTTCTGTAAGTCCTTCTCATGTGGTCGCTTGCATCGCGGTAATCCTTGATCAAGTTTAGGTTAAGAGTGATCGAAGGACTGCATTTTACGTCGAGCTGGCGACATTTTATGCTGCCCAACCCAACGATTGAGATCCCGCTGGGAGGCTTTGGCTGTTCCACCCCACTTTGGCATTCGCGCAGCTATCAGGCGTCTGCCCTGTGTAAGGCTCCTCCAACGAGTGAACACGGATCCCGAGCACACGACCTGCTCGCTTACGACAGCCGAATTCCGATTCATGCAGCCGCCCCTACTCCATCGCAACAGTGGGGGGGCTACGCTTGTGGAAGTTTTACTCTCGGTAGCGCTTGTTGCGTTTTCTTTTTCCTCGTTGTTCGCACTCTACTCCGTTACCCTGCGCTCGGTCCGCGCTCAGGAGGAGACAATCGCCGCGACTTTGTGCCTGCAGCAGCGCTGCGACCAGATCCGAGCGGCAAACTGGGGCGTGATTACTGACGCCGATCGTCTCAAAACCGCAATTCTCGCAGCCTCGACAGTGCAGCTCACACTTGGCGGCCTCGAGCAGACCATCACGGTGAACGCGCACCCCGCGCCGGGTGCGACACCGATCAAGGTAAAGCGGAAGAACACCACCAGCACGGTCGAATCGGAGCCAGCGGACACCTCGATTTCCGCGAGTTCGGCGGTGCGGGTTGATGTGCGTGCGAGCTGGGCCAGCCAAGGGCGCACGCGGTCGCGTGAAGCCTCCATGATCGTCGCTGTGGGCGGCGCGCTCCGATGAGGTATCGACACTCGCCTTCGGCATTTACCGTCCCCGAGGTGCTCGTCGCCTCGGCGATCGGTTCGGCGATGGCTGCGTGCCTGCTTGTGGGTGCCATCACCCTGCAGCGGGGATATTCCGCCGCCGAGCACCAGGTGCGTTCGCAGACGGACCAGATGCGAATCATCGACTACATCACACGCGACGTGCGCCGCGCGACGAAGGTGGAAACGCAGAACACGAATCGCAAGTTGGTCCTCACGCTGCCGGAACTGGTCGAGGACGTGGTGCCTGGTGTAAGCGGCGCGCCGGCGCGCAAGGTTCTTCGTCAACCAACGATTCTGCCGAATGGCATCGTGCAGTATGGAAACTCTCCAGCGACCGTCTCGTATTTCGTGGAAGGCGATACTTTCATCCGCCAGGAAAACACGACCAAGCTCGCGATCGCCACTGGCCGGGTGGAAAAATTCGAGGCGTTGCTCGAGCTGCCGATGGTGAAGGTGAACCTCACGTTTACCCCGAAGTCGTTCCGCTTTGCGTCTGACGCGACACGCCCGGTCGAGCTTGCCACTTCCATCTTCGTGCGAAACCCAATGGGGAGGGTTCAGTGAACCGCCGAGGGCCGCAGCGTGCGCGCAAACATTTGGAAGGAGGTACGTTGCTCGCCGCGCTTCTGACGATCACCACGCTCTCCATCGCCGTCAGCGCCTTCGTCGTGAGCGTGCGCAATCGCAGTCATATCGGCT